>JBJTIX010000020.1:0-2778 GCA_046095205.1 Opitutia bacterium | reverse complement strand
GCTGATGACGACCGGGATGCCGTGGTCGCCGCCCATCCGCACCGCGGGATCGAGGGGCACTTCTCCGAGCAGCTCTGTGTTGAGCGCGTCCGAGACATTGAGTCCCCCGCCCTGGCCGAAGTCGTGCTGACGTACGCCGTGGGCGGTCTCGAGGTAGCTCATGTTCTCCGCCACGCCGAGCACGGGGACCTCGACCTTCGAGAACATCGAGGCCCCGCGCAGCGCCACCGACACGGCGGCGGTCTGGGGGGTGGTCACGATCACGGCCCCTGAGAGGGCCATGGTCTGAACGATCGAAAGCTGGGCGTCGCCGGTGCCGGGGGGCAGGTCGATGAGCAGGACGTCGAGTTCGCCCCACCGGACGTTCGAGGCGAACTGCGAGATGGTCTTCATGACCATCGGACCTCTCCAGATGACCGGGGCGGACTCGTCCACCAGCAGCCCCATGGAGATCACCTTCACCCCGAAGTTCTCGGGGGGCAGCAGGACTTCGCCGTCGATGGAGGGGCGCCCCGCCACCCCCATCATCAGGGGGACGGAGGGTCCGTAGATGTCGCAGTCCATGAGCCCGACCCGTCCGGGGCGGCCCGATTCGGTCAGACTGCGCGCCAGGGCGCAGGCCAGATTGACCGCGAAGGTCGACTTGCCCACCCCGCCTTTGCCGCTGGCCACGGCCACGATGTGCTTGACCGCCCCCACCCCGGCGTCGGCCGGGGCCGTGGCGGCGGGCGCGGCGGGCCCGGTCTTGGGCACGGTGACCGTGATGGCGATTTCGGGCCTCTGCACCCCGATCGCCTTCAGCGCCGCCTCGATGTCGGCGTAGAGCTTGCGGGGCACCTCGGGGTCGGCGGTGGTGACCGCCAGGCCGACCGACACCTTGCCGTCGGCCGCGACGTCCACGCCCTTGACCAGGCCGAAGGCCACGATGTCCCGGCTGTAGCCCGGGTAGCGGACGCCCGCCAGGGCCTTGCGCACGGATTCCGGATCAAGCGGCATGAGTGGGATTGAAGTCCCGCCCCCTTCCGGGTCAAACTGCTATCCGCCCTTTATCACTGTCATGAACCGTCGCGCTTTCCTCCTCGCCTCCCTCGTGCCCGCCCTCTCGCTCGCGCAGTCGAAAGTCGTGGTGAGCGATTCGGTGGACGCCGAGCTGAGCCGCGGTCGCGTCGCGGTCTCGATCGTCTCTGACAACGACAATCTCGGCAATCTGGTCCGGTACGCACTTTCGCTGCACGGCGCCATCATGCTGCAGCCCAACGGGGCCGCGCGCGTGGTCATCAGCCGCCGCGGCACCTCCGCGACCGTGGCCTGCGATGTCGCGCGCTTCGCCTTCCAGCAGGAGGTGCAGGGGCGTGACGAGGAGGAGCTGGCGCTGAAGTCGGCGGACGCGGTGATCGTCGGCGTCGGCCGTGCCCTCCGGCTCCGTCCGCTTTACGCCGGGACCAAGGTCGCCTTCACCTCCCGGGCGTCCGGCCATGACGAGATCTACAAGACGACGCTCGTCCGCCTCCGCATCCGCGTCCTCACCTCCTACCGCAACACCTCGATCGCCCCGCGCTGGAACGCCGACGGCACGCGCATCAACTTCATCTCCTCGCTCGACGGCTTCCCGGGGCTCTACACCACCGATGGCGCCTCGGTCCGGCCGCTGCTCACCGGGGTGCGTGGCGCCATCGGCGCGGCCAGTTCCAGTCCTGACGGACGGCTCGTCTTCGTGTCCTCCAACCGGGGCACCATGGACGTCTACGTCGCCGACGCCAACGCCAAGGGCGCCAAGCGCATCATCGCCGCCGCCGGCTCCCAGACCGTGAACGCCGACCCGGCCTGGTCTCCCGACGGCACGCGTCTGGCGCTCACCAGCGGCCCCACCGGCCGGCCCGGGATCTACCTCGCGTCCTCCGCCGGAGGCACGCCCTCGCGGCTCGGTGCCGGCTACAACTACGCCACCGAGCCCCGCTGGAACCCGGTCGAGAACAAGCTCGTCTTCACCTTCCAGTCGGGCCGCCTCGGCCTCGCCGTGGCCGACCTCGCGACGGGCACCGTGCAGGAGGTGCCGGCCGCCAGCGCCTTCGACCTGTCGCACGCCTCCTGGTGCGCCGACGGACGGCACGTCGTGGCCACGCAGGCCAGCCGCAGCAGTTCCTGGCTCGTCGTGGTGGACACCGTCTCCGGCAAGGTCTCCCGCCTCAGTCCGGAGCAGCTCGGCAACTGCTCGCAGCCCGACTGCTGGACCGCCCGGCAGTGACCGTCAGGGGACCGGATTGAGGATCGCCGGCGCGACCGATTCCGCGGGGCGCATGAAGATCTCGCCCTTGAGGATTTCGGAGGCGGGCATGATCTCCCCGGTCTTGTGGCGGTTGAAGACGGCCTCGTCCACGAGCAGGTGGATCGAGTCGGGGTCCTTGTCGCGGGCCAGCGACAGGTAGTGCCAGCGCGGCGAGCGTCGCTCGATGCTGAGCTCCTTGCCGCCGACGCGCTGCTTGGCCGCGTAGAGCCGTCCGCCGGCGACCGGCTTGTCGACGATCTTGTATTTCTCGGAGCGGAGGAAGTGGTCCAGCGTGTGCGGCTCGGACTTGAGCACGCCGAGGATGAGGAAGGGGGAGCCCCACGGCAGCAGCACCGGGTCGCCGTTGATGCGGGTGGAGATCAGGATCCTCGTGGCGGCGACCGTCTCGTCGAGGCGCGGGGTCTCGTCCAGCGTGAAGGAGCCGTCGGCTCCGGGCGAGTCCTCCTTGGCGCCGGAGGCGAGCACCCACGCGACGACCTCGGAGCCCGGCC
>JBJTIX010000019.1:0-1581 GCA_046095205.1 Opitutia bacterium | reverse complement strand
GGGGGAAAGACAAAACCTCGGGGCGGCCGGTGACGTCCCCGTGACTTCCTCCGGTCGGGCCGGAGCCCCTTTCGGCTGGCGGGATGGACGGGACTCGAACCCGCGACCTCCTACGTGACAGGCAGGCGCTCTAACCAACTGAGCTACCACCCCGGACAGCCGAAAGGACGTTCAGCAAACGGGGCTTCCGCTGGGGGTGTCAAACGGAAAAGCCGTCAGGACCGGACCTGCCCGTCTCCGACGACCTCGAACTTCCACGTGGTCAGCTCCCGGATGCCCATCGGGCCGCGGGCGTGCAGCCGCTCGGTGCTGATGCCCACCTCGGCGCCGAAGCCGAACTCGCCCCCGTCGGTGAAACGGGTGCTGGCGTTCCAGTAGACGCAGGCGCTGTCCACCTGCGACAGGAAGGCCCTGGCCGTCGCCTCGTCCCGGGTCAGGATCGCGTCGGAGTGGTGGGAGCCGTAGGACTCGACGTGGTCGACCGCCTCGGCGAGGCCGCCGACCACCTTGACGTTGAGCACCAGGGCGAGGTGCTCCGTGCGGAAGTCCTGCTCGGTGGCCGGCTTCGCGCCGGGCATCAGGGGGAGGGAGCGCGGGCAGGCGCGGGCCTCGGTGCCGCGCGCCGAAAGTTCGCGCGCGAGCGCGGGGAGCAGCTGCGGCGCGACGGCGGCGTCGACGAGCACGGTCTCGGCCGCGTTGCACGCGCTCGGGCGCTGGCACTTCGCGTTGAGGATGATGGGAATCGCCTTGGCGAGGTCGGCCGCCGCGTGGACGTACACGTGGCAGATGCCCGCGTCGTGCTTGATGACCGGCATGCGCGCCGAGGCGCTGACGGCCTCGATCAGGCCGGGGCCGCCGCGCGGCACGATGACGTCGACCACGCCGCGCAGGGAGCCCAGGGCGGGCACCGCCTCGCGGTCGGTGAAGGGCAGCAGCGTGACCGCCTCGCCGGGCAGGCCGGCCTCGCGCAGTCCGGCCGCGAAAGATCCGGCGAGCGCGAGGTTCGTGCGGATGGCCTCGCTGCCGCCGCGGAGCACGCAGCCGTTGCCGGACTTGAGGCAGAGGGCGGCGGCGTCGACGGTCACGTTGGGCCGCGACTCGAAGATGATGGCCACGAGCCCGATGGGCACGCGGCGCTTGACGATGCGGAGGCCGTTGGGGCGCGTCCATTCCTCGATGACCTCGCCGACGGGGTCCGGGAGGGCGGCGACCTCCTCGCAGGCCTTCGCGACGGACTCGAGCCGCGCGTGGTCGAGACGGAGGCGGTCGACCATGGCCTCGGCGAGGCCCTTGGCGCGCGCGGCGGCGAGGTCCTCCGCGTTGGCGGAGAGGATGGCGGCCTCGTCGCGGCGGAGCGCGGCGGCCGCGGCCCGGAGGGCGCGGTCCCGCGTCCCGGCGGAGGCGAGCGCGACGGGACGCGCCGCCGTCCTGGCCGCCTGCGCGAGCGCCGTCACCTTGGCGAGCAGTTCGCTCATCGGCGACGGAGGGAGAAGCGCGTGCCGACTTTCCGGCCGGCGGCGAGTTCGAGGAGCACGCGGGCGCGGCGTCCGTTGGCGATGACCGTGTCGAGGCCGCCGTCGG
>JBJTIX010000018.1:0-26801 GCA_046095205.1 Opitutia bacterium | reverse complement strand
AAGATCGGCGACGAGGAAATCTACGCCAGCAAGCCCGACTGGAACGCGGCTTCCGTCACCCAGCCCCAGGGCTGAGCGTCCACCCCTGAACCCCCGGGACACCCAGCACCATGGCAGGCGGAGGCGGAGGCGGAGACGGAGAACCGGAATTCCAGGTCGCGCCGATGATCGACGTGCTCCTGGTGCTCCTCATCTTCTTCATGTCGATCACGTCCTCGCAGGTGCTCAAGGTCGACAAGAACATCTCGCTCCCCGTGGCCAGCCACGGCGTGAAGCGTGACGACAAGGCGGCCGCCGGACTGATCAACATCTCCTGGGACGCGACCACGGGACAGGCGAAGTACAAGCTGGACGACCGGGAGCTCGACCCGAACGACAAGGACGGCATCTCCAAGGAGCTGGAACGCCGCAAGGGCGGCAACGAGAAGTTCCGCCTGCTAATCCGCGCCGACCGCAACTGTCACGCCAAGTACATCTCGAAGGCCCTCGAATGGGGAGCCGAGGCCGGCATCGACAACATCGCCTTCTCCGGGCTCAACCGCGAGGAATGAGACCATGAGACAGGCTAAGCAGGAGGCCCAGGCCGACGCAGGATTCCAGATCGCCCCGATGATCGACGTGGTCTTCGTGATTATGCTCTTCTTCATGGTCATGGCCGGCGCGGTCAAGGTGGAGCACGAGCTCAAGACCACGCTGCCCGGCAACGCCGAGACGGCGCAGGAGACGGAACTCCCCGACGAGGTCACCATCGGCATCTCCGAGACGGGCGAAGTCACGCTCAACGAGGACCCGCTGGGCGCCCCCCAGGACAAGGTCCTCGAGGGGCTCTACACCCAGATGGTCCAGATGCGCAAGGCGGCCGAACAGGCCAAGACCAAGATGCTCATCACGGTGCAGGCCGAGGAGGCCGCCCGCTACGAACGCGTGATGAACGTGCTCGACGTGCTCGCCCGGGCCGAGATCACGAACGTGACGTTCGCGGTCTCCGAGACGGAGTAAGGACGTCGCAGTCCGCACAGACGAGGGCCGGCCCAGCCGGCCCTCCTCGTTTTCAGGCCCGTCCGGCGGAGGACAGGAGCACGTCGCGGAGCGCGCCGAAGTCGTTTCCGACCTGCAGGGGCGAGGGCGGAGGCAGCTCGCCGGGGAAACGCGACACGGAGGGGTCGCCGAAGGCCTTGGCCAGGACGTCGGGGAACTTGGCGGGATGCGCGGTGCCGAAGACGACGGCCTCGTCGGGCGCGCCGCGCGAGGCGAGCAGGTCCTCGGCCGCCTTCCACCCCACGGCGGTGTGGGGACAGAGGACGTAACGGGCCGCGTCGCGGACGCGGCGCATGGCGTCGAGGGTCTCGGCGTCGGTCACGGTGACGGACGCGACGGCCGGCCCTCCCTCGCGCCAGGCCAGCAGGCGGTCGAGGTTGTTGGGCGCGCCGATGTCCATGGCGTTGGAAAGGGTGGGTTCGGAACGCCGGGGGCGGTACGAACCGGTGCGGAACAGCTCGGGCAGCGGCGAATTGACGTTGGTGGCGGCGACGAGCCCGGCCAGCTCCAGGCCCATGCGGCGGGCAAGCTGGACGGCGCCGACGTTGCCGAGGTTGCCGGAAGGGACGACGACCGCGAGCGACCGGCCGGCGGGCACGAGGCGGCGGGCATGGAAGGCGAAGGGCACCTGTGCGATCAGGCGCACGGGGTTGATGGAGTTGGCCGTCAGGAGCGGTTCGGCGCGACGCAGGGACTCGTCCGCCAGGGCGCGCTTCACGAGCGCCTGGCAGTCGTCGAAGGTTCCGTCCACGGAGAGGGCGACGACGTTGCCGCGGCGACGGGCGATCTGCGACTCCTGCACGGGGCTGACGCCCACGCGGGGGTAGAGGACGACCGCGCGCACGCCGGGGACGCCGTCGCAGGCCTCGGTGACGGCCCCGCCGGTGTCGCCCGAGGTGGCCGCAAGGATGGTCAGGCGCGGATGCTCGGCGGACAGCACCCTCGCGGTCACGCGCACGAGCAGGCGCACGGCGAAGTCCTTGAAGGCGGCGGAAGGGCCCTGAAAGAGCTCGAGCACCGAGAGGCGACCGTCCAGCGATGCGGGCAGGCCCGCAGGCCGGACCAGCGGGACGGGGAAGTTGAAGGCCTCGCGGCAGAGTCCGCGGAGGACGTCGGCGCCGAGTTCGGAGGCCAGGTAGGGGGCGATGACGGCCTCGGCCAGCGTAGCGTAATCGGCGTCGCGCCGGGCCTCGAGGAAGCCGGCCGGCAGCTGCGGGATGACGGCGGGCACCCAGAGCCCGCCTCCCTGCGGCACCGAGGAGAGAAGGACCTCCCGCAGGCCGGCCCGCAACGACGGGTTGGCCGTGGAGACGAACTCCAGGTCAGGACTCCGAGATGACATGGACGCCCTTGGGGTTGATCCGTGACACGTAGGGGACGGCCTTCAGCTGCGCGGCCGTGAACACGGCGGCGACGGCGGCGCCGACGCGACGGGCCGTCTCCTCGCCCTCGCAGAGCGCGAACACGCTCGGCCCTGCGCCCGAAATCGAGAAGCCGAGTGCGCCGGCCTCCGTCGCGGCCCGCTTGGCCCGGTAGAACTCCGGAATCAGGCGCTGCCGGTGCGGTTCCGCGATGAGGTCGTGCAGGGAGCGCCCGATGAGGCCGTAGTCGGACTTGAAGAAGCCGCACAGCAGGCCGCCAAGGTTGCCGCTCTGCTGGGTCGAGGTCTCGAGCTGGACATGCCGCGGCATGATTTCGCGGGCGACCTTGGTCAGAACGACGATGTCGGGATGGACGACGGCGGCCCAGAGCCGGTCGGGGATCGGGACGTCCATGACGTCGAGTTCGGCGTTGGATCGGATCAGGGTGATGCCGCCGAAGAGGCAGGGGGCGACGTTGTCGGCATGCCAGGCTCCGTCGGCGGCGGCCTCGCCGGCCACGACGAAGGGCAGCAGCTGCCGGCGGGTCAACGGGGAGCCGAGCAGGTGGTTGACCACGAAGGCCCCGCCCACGGCGCTGGCCGCGCTGGAACCAAGACCGCTCCCGAAGGGCATCTTCTTGTGAATCTCCAGGTCGATGCCGAGGTCGGGACGGGCCAGGTGGCGCATCAGCCCAAGGGCCGCCACGCCGGCGGTGTTCTTCGAGGGGTCCAGGGGCAGGCGGCCGTCGTCCCCGGTGATGCGGGTGATGCGCAGGCCGGGCTTGGGAGAGAGCCGTGCGACGATCTCATCACCGGGCTTCTCGATGGCGAAACCAAGCACGTCGAAGCCGCAGGCGACGTTCGCCACGGTGGCGGGCGAGAACGCCCGGACTTCATTCAACGCAGATTTGCCCATGTTTTGCCTTCTTTTATGACCAGATGTGAACCTTTCGGATTGCCCCGCCATGGGTCAACGGTGATTATGGATTTTGCTCCGTCGCAAATGCCTAAGCGCGTACATCAGAACGGGTTCGTGACCGTGGCCGCGGTCTCCCCCGCCCTGCGGCTGGCCGATCCGGCCGCCAACGGCGCCCTCTGCGTACAGGCGCTCGAGAAGGCCGCCCAGGAGGGGGCCGAACTGGTGGTGCTCCCCGAGCTCTGCCTCACGGGCTACACCTGCGGGGACCTCTTCGGCCAGAGGACGCTCCTCCAGGGCGCCCTCAAGGCCCTGGGGACGGTCGCCGAAGCCACCCAGAGGCTCGGCCTGACCGCCCTGGTCGGACTCCCCCTGGAGGCGGACGGAAGGCTTTTCAACGCCGCCGCCTTCGTCTCGCGGGGAAAGATCCTCGGGGTGGTGCCCAAGACCCACCTGCCCAACACGGGCGAGTTCTATGAGCAGCGCTGGTTCGCGTCGGCCCGGGTGGCCGTGCGCAGGGAGGTCGAACTGCTCGGAGCCCGCGTGCCCTTCGGCACCGACCTCATCTTCCGCGCCGCCGACATGCCCGACTGCGTCGTGGGCGTCGAACTCTGCGAGGACCTCTGGGCCGTCGAGCCTCCCAGCGGCCCGCTCGCGCTCGCCGGAGCCACGGTGCTCTGCAACCTCTCGGCCAGCGACGAGCTGCTGACCAAGGCCGCCTACCGGCGCGACCTCGTCAGGTCGCAGTCGGCCCGCTGCCTCGCCGCCTACGTCTACGCCGCCGCCGGCGCGGGCGAATCCAGCACCGACGTCGTCTACAGCGGCCACGGGCTCATCGCCGAGAACGGCGTCGTCCTCGGCGAGTCGGAACGCTTCCGCTTCGACCTCGCGCTGCTCGTCTCACAAGTCGACGTCGACCGCCTGGCGGCGGAACGCCGCCGCAACAGCACCGTCTTCGGCGCACCCGCCCCCCTGCCCGTCCGCGAGGTCGCCTTCGAGCTCGGCCACCCCGCCGGCCAGACGCCCCGCCTGCGCCGACGCTTCAGCCAGCTCCCCTTCGTGCCCGCCGACACGCAGCGCCGCGACGAGCACTGTCAGGAGATCTTCGCCATCCAGTCGACGGGCCTCGCCCGGCGCCTCCGCCACACGGGCTGCAAGCACGTGGTGATCGGGGTCTCCGGCGGGCTGGACTCGACGCTCGCGCTGCTGGTCACCCTCGAGGCCTTCGGGCGGCTGGGGCTGGACCGCAAGGGCATCGTCGGCGTGACGATGCCCGGCCCCGGCACGACCGCGCGCACGCGGCTCAACGGGCTCAAGCTGATGGAGACGCTCGGCGTCTCGTCGCGCGAGGTGCCGATCGGTCCCGCGCTCGAGCAGCACCTGAAGGACCTTCACCATCCCGCCGGCCGGCACGACGTCACCTTCGAGAACGCCCAGGCCCGCGAGCGCACACAGATCCTGATGGACGCCGCCAACCAGATCGGCGGCTTCGTCATCGGCACCGGCGACCTCTCGGAGGCGGCGCTCGGCTGGTGCACGTTCAACGCCGACCACATGTCGATGTACCATGTGAACATCGGCGTGCCCAAGACCCTCGTCCGGCACCTCGTCTCGTGGGCGGCGCACGCGCGTCACGTCGGCCCCGAGCGCGCGGTGCTCGAGGACATCGTCGCGACCCCGGTGAGCCCGGAACTCCTCCCCCCGGGGGCGGACGGCTCCATCGCGCAGCAGACCGAGCTGATCGTCGGGCCCTACGAGCTGCACGACTTCTTCCTTTTCCACCTGGTCCGCAACGGATTCCGCCCCGCCAAGGTGCTCTGGCTGGCCGAGCACGCCTTCGCCGGACGCCACGACGCCACGGAGCTCCGCCACTGGCTCAAGACCTTCCTGACGCGCTTCTTCTCCCAGCAGTTCAAGCGCTCGGTCATGCCCGACGGGCCCAAGGTGGGCTCGGTGGCCCTGTCCCCGCGCGGCGACTGGCGCATGCCCTCCGACGCCGAGGCGGCGGCGTGGCTTGCCGAACTGGGATGACCCTGCATTGGTGAAGGCGTGACGACGCCGACCCAGACCCACCCGGGAGCCACCCGCGAGCTCCTCAAGGCGCTCGGTCCGGCCCGCGTGCTGACCGACGAGGCGACCTGCTTCGCCGCGTCCTTCGACAACATGCGGCTGTCGTTCATGCCGGAGGCGGTCGTGCGTCCGGCCGCCGAGGACGACATCGGCACGGTGCTGCGCCTGGCGAACCTGCACAAGGTCCCGGTGACCGTCCGCGGCCGCGGCACGGGCAACACCGGGGCGAGCTCGCCGATCCGCGGCGGCTGGGTCGTGCACCTGGACCACTGGGACCGCATCGAGATCGACCCGGTGGCTTCCATGGCCCGGGTGCAGCCGGGTGCGATCACCGCGAGCATCAACGACGCGGCCGCCCCGCACGGGCTGTTCTTCCCGCCGGACCCCTCCTCGATCAGGCACTGCAGCATCGGCGGCAACATCGCCACCAACGCGGGCGGCCTGCGCGCCGCGAAGTACGGCGTGGTCCGCGACCATGTCTACGCCCTGGAGGGCTTCCTGCCCACGGGACAGAAGGTCCGCTGGGGCGCGCCGCTGCGCAAGTTCGTCAGCGGGCTCAACCTGCGCGACCTGTGGGTGGGCTCCGAGGGCACGCTGGGCGTGATCACCTCGGCCACGCTCAAGCTGGTGCCGCTCCCGGCCGCGCGCCGCACGTTCCTGGTCGCCTGCCGCACGGACGACGGCGCGCTGGAGGCGGCCGCCGAGCTGATGCGGCTGCGGCTGAATCCCGCGGTCTTCGAGTTCCTCGACACGCAGACCGTCGCGGCCGCCGAACGGCGGCTGGGCTCGCGGGTGTTCTCCCCGGCCGAGCTCGGATCCTCCGAGACCCACGCCATCCTGCTCATCGAGCTGGACGGCCACCCGGCGGCGCTGGCCGACGACGCCGCCCGCGCCAGGGCCTGGATCGCCGCCCACGGCGCCGCCTCGCGCGAGACGGACGACGCCGCGGAGGCGGAACGCCTGTGGGAGATCCGCCGCACCTGCTCGCAGGCGATGTACGCGCTCGGCAACGCCAAGCTGAACGAGGACGTGGTGGTGCCCTTCCGCAGCTACGTCCCGCTCATCCGCTACACCCGCGAGCTGCGCGACCGGCTCGGGCTGCCGACGCCGACGTTCGGGCACGCCGCCGACGGCAACTTCCACGTGCACATCATGTATGACCGCGACGACGCGGAGCACCGCCGCAAGGCCGAGCGGGCCATCCACGAGGTGATGGAGAAGGTGGTGGAGCTCGGCGGGGCGATCACGGGCGAGCACGGCATCGGCATCGCCAAGTCCCCCTTCCTGCGCCTCCAGCACGCGCCCGCCGAGGTCGAGGCCATGCTGGCCGTGAAACGCGCGCTCGACCCCAACGGCATCCTGGCCCCGGGACAGATCTTCGAGCCGATGAACGTCTGGGACCACCGCCCGGTGAAGGTGACGCTCCCCTGGGACCACCGCTGAGCATGCCGCGCGCCGTCGCCGTCTTCGACTGGGACGGGGTCGTCATCGACTCCGCCCGCGCCCACGAGCGCTCCTGGGAGGCGCTCGCCGCCGAGGAGGGCCTGCCGCTGCCGGCCGACCACTTCGTGCGGGGCTTCGGCAAGCGCAACGAGTTCATCATCCCCGAGATCCTGGGCTGGACCCGTGACCCCGCCGCCGTGCGCCGCCTCGCGGACCGCAAGGAGGCCCTCTACCGCGAGCACGCCCGCCGCGGACATGCCGCCGGCACCGGAGAGATCCGCCTGCTCCCGGGCGTGATGGAGCTGACCGCCGGCCTCGCCCGGCTCGGCGTGCCCTGCGTGATCGGGACCTCCACGCCGCGCGCCAACCTCGGGCTCTCCTTCGAGCTCTTCGAAGGCCTGGGCGGACGCTTCCTCGGCTCGGCCGCCAGCGAGGACGTCACGAAGGGCAAGCCCGACCCCGAGGTGTTTCTCAAGGCCTGCGCCCTCGCCGGCGGCGATCCGGCCGCCTCCTTCGTGTTCGAGGACTCGTTCTCCGGCATCCAGGCCGGACTGGCCGGAGGGTTCACCACGGTGGCGCTCGCCACGACCAACACGCCCGAAGCCCTCGCCTCGCAGGGGCCGCACCGCATCGTGAAGGACCTCTCGGAGGTGGACCCCGGCTGGCTCGTGCGGGGCCTGCCCCGCTGACCATGGAGTTCCGGCTGCACTCCGAACACGCCCCCGCGGGCGACCAGCCCGGGGCCATTGAGGCGCTGGACGCCTCGCTGCGCGCCGGCAACGCCCGGCAAACGCTGCTGGGCGTGACGGGCTCGGGCAAGACCTTCACGATGGCGAACCTCATCGCGCGGCGGCAGCGGCCCGCGCTCGTGATCTCGCACAACAAGACCCTCGCGGCCCAGCTCTACGCGGAGTTCAAGCGGTTCTTCCCCGAGAACGCGGTGGAGTACTTCGTCAGCTACTACGACTACTACCAGCCCGAGGCCTACGTGCCGCAGACGGACACGTTCATCGAGAAGGACGCCGCGATCAACGAGGACATCGAGCGCCTCCGCATCAGCGCGAGCAGCGCGCTGCTCTCCCGGCGCGACGTGATCGTGGTCGCCTCGGTCTCCTGCATCTACGGGCTGGGCTCGCCGGAGGACTTCCTCGCCGCGATGATCCCCCTCAGGGCGGGGATGACCCTGCGGCGGGACGAGCTGCTCGCCCGCATGGTCGCCAACCAGTACTCGCGCAACGACGCCGTGCTCGAACGCTGCACCTTCCGCGCGCGCGGCGAGACGGTCGACGTCTGGCCGGCCTACATGGAGTCGGCGGTGCGTCTCGAGTTCTGGGGCGACACGCTGGAGGGCATCCGCGAGCTCGATCCGGTCAGCGTCCGGCCGGGCCGGCGGATGGAGAAGTTCGACCTCTACCCGGCCAACCAGTACGTGACCGCCCCGGGACGGCTGAAGGCCGCCACGGAGGCCATCCGGGAGGAGCTGGAGGCGCAGGTGGCCCGCTTCGAACGCGAGAACCGGCTGGTGGAGGCCCAGCGGATACGCATGCGCGTGGAGCACGACCTGGAGATGCTTAGGGAGACGGGCTTCTGCCCCGGGGTGGAGAACTACTCGATGCACCTCTCGGGCCGCGCGCCCGGGGAACGCCCGTGCTGCCTGCTCGACTTCTTTCCGGAGGACCGGATCACCTTCATCGACGAGAGCCATGTGACCTGGCCGCAGATCGGCGGCATGTACCACGGGGACAGGGCCCGCAAGGAACGTCTGGTGGAGTTCGGCTTCCGGCTGCCCTCGGCCCTGGACAACCGCCCGCTGCGGCCGGAGGAGTTCGAACAGGTGGTCGGCCAGATCGTCTACGTCTCGGCCACGCCGGCGCCCCACGAATACGAGGTCTCCAAGGTGGTGGCCGAGCAGGTCATCCGCCCGACGGGCCTGCTGGACCCGGTGATGGAGGTCCGCCCGACCTCCGGACAGGTCGAGGACGTGATTGGCGAGGCCAAGTCCGTCGCGGCGCGCGGCATGCGCACGCTGGTGACGACGCTGACGAAGCGCATGTCGGAGGAGCTGACATCCTTCATGCGCGAGCAGGGGCTCAAGGTGGAGTACCTGCACTCGGACATCGACGCGATCGAGCGCGTGGAGATCCTGCGCCGCCTGCGCACGGGCGCCTTCGACGTGCTCGTCGGGGTCAACCTGCTCCGCGAGGGGCTCGACCTGCCGGAGGTCTGGCTGGTCGGCATCCTCGACGCCGACAAGGAGGGCTTCCTGCGGAGCGAGACGAGCCTCATCCAGACGGCGGGCCGCGCCGCCCGCCACGTGGAGGGCCGGGTGCTGCTCTACGCCTCCGTGATGACGCGCTCGCTCACCCGCGCGCTCACGGGCTGCGCCGACCGGCGCAAGCGGCAGGAGGCCCACAACCTGAGGCACGGCATCACGCCGACGAGCGTCTCGCGCCGGATCGAGGAGAGCCTGGTCGAGGCCGAGGCCGTCCCGGGAGTCGCGGAGGTCGCGGCGGACCGCGACGTGGCGGCGGTGCTCGCCGACATGGAACGGGAGATGCTGGCGGCGGCGGACGAGCTGCAGTTCGAGAAGGCCGCGGCGCTGCGGGACCAGATCGAGGCGCTGCGCACCGGCAAGCCCGCCTCTCCCGGCCGGCGCCGTGGTCGGCGCTGATCAGCCGAACCGACGCCCGAGGTCGGCGTCGGTCCACTCGACGAAGGTGCGACGGCCGCGGGGGCAGGAACCGGGCTGCGAGGTGCGGAAGAGCGCCTCGGCCAGGGCCAGGATCTCGGAATCGGACATCGCATCGCCCCTGCGCCGGGCGCCGCGCACGGCGACCTTGGCGAGGGCGTCGTAGGCCAGTTCGGCCCGGCCGAAATCCCCCTCGCGCCTGGCCATCTCGGCCAGAAGGTCCCGGAGGAAGGCCTCGGCGACGGACGGCTCCAGCCAGGCCGGCAGCGCCGCCACGCGCCAGAAATTGCGGCCGTACTCCTCGAACTCGAAGCCGGCGGCGGCAAGCAGCGCGCTACGCTCCTTGAGCACGGCCGCCGGCAAGGGCTCGAGTTCTAACGCCATGGGCACGAGCAGCGGCTGGCTGACGGCCGAGCCGGCGGCGAATCGCGCGAGGATCTCCTCATACAGCACGCGCTGGTGGGCCGCCCCGAGGTCCAGCAACACGAGTCCGGCCGGCGTCTCGAAGACGACGCGGTCCTCGCGCAGCCTGCCCACGAGACGCCATCCGAGGCGCACCGTGGCGGGACGGAGCGCGGCGGCCGGTCCGGCCGGCGCGGGTGCGGGCGTGCCGCCGGGCGCGACGGGCGCCGCCGGTGCGGCGGGAGAAGCCGGCGCGGCAGGCATGGAGGGCGCCTCGACGGAGGGGACGGTGACCGCGGGCAGTCCGTCTCCGCCTCTGGCGCGCAGCGCCGCGAGCACGGAACCGATGATGAATCCTCGGACCCTGGCCTCGTCCCGGAAACGCACCTCGCGCTTGGCGGGATGGACGTTCACGTCCACCCATGCGGGGTCTATCTCGAGGAAGATGAAGGCCAGCGGGTAGCGGCCCTTGGGTATGAGGGTGTGGTAGCTCTCGGTGAGCGCGAAAGCCATCGTGCGGCTGTCGACGGGCCGGCCGTTCACCACCGTGACCAGGTCCTGCCTCGTGCCACGGCTCACTCCGGGCCGGCCGAGCAGCCCGGTCAGCTTCATGCCGTCGCGCTGGAACGGGGGCATGACCGTGACCTCCTCCGCCACCTGACGGCCCCAGATCTCCCTCACGCGGTCCACGAGGGGGGCGTCGCCGGGCGACCGGAAGACCTCGCGCCCATCCTCACGGAGGAGGAACCCGACCGCGGGATGCGCCACGGCGTAAAGCCGGACCAGCCGGATGATGTGCGCGGACTCGGTCTCCTCGGACTTGAGGAACTTGAGGCGGGCGGGGACGGGATGGAAGAGGTTCGCGACCTCGATGCGCGTGCCCACCGCCATGCCGTGGTCGCGCACGTGCACCGTACGGCCGCCGAGCACGAGCACCTCCGTGCCGGAAGGGTCGCCGGCGGCCCGGGTCTGGAGCGTGAAGCGCGAGACGCTGGCGATGGAGGGGAGCGCCTCGCCGCGGAAGCCGAAGGTGACGACGCGGTCAAGGTCCGCGGCGACCCTGATCTTGCTGGTGGCGTGACGCAGCAGGCAGAGCGAGGCCTCCTCGGCCGACATCCCCCGCCCGTCGTCCTCGACGACGATCTGGGCCTTGCCGCCCCGGGAGAAGTCGATGACCACGCGCGTGGCCCCGGCGTCGAGCGAGTTCTCCAGGAGCTCCTTCACGACCGCGGCCGGACGCTCGACCACCTCGCCCGCGGCGATCTGGTTGGCCACCTTGTCCTCCAGAACCCGGATCGAGGCCATGGCTCAGGGACGCACGACCTCCCGCCGGAGCCCTTCGTGGGCGCGTCTGGCATGGTTGCGGGGCGGCATCCGGGCAAGATGGGGGTCGGACGGCTCCGCCGCAAGCCCTCGGACCTGCGGTCTTTGTTGCGCCCGGGCGTATCACGGCAAGGTTGCAACGGTGCCCAACCGACTGGCCGAACAGAAGTCCCTGTACCTCCGACAGCACGCGGACAACCCCGTCGACTGGCTGCCGTGGGGCGAGGAGGCCTTCGCCGCGGCCAGGGCGTCCGCCCGTCCGGTGCTGGTCTCGGTCGGCTACTCCTCCTGCCACTGGTGCCACGTGATGGCGCGGGAGTCGTTCTCGCAGCAATGGATCGCCGACCTCATGAACCGCCACTTCGTCTGCGTGAAGGTCGACCGCGAGGAGCTGCCGGAGGTCGACAAGCTCATGATGGACGCCGTGCAGATGGTGCAGGGCCACGGCGGCTGGCCGCTCAACTGCTTCTGCCTCCCGGACGGCAGGCCCTTCTTCGGCGGCACGTACTTCCCGCCCGAGGACCGCGGCGGGGGCGTGGTGCCATGGCCGCAGCTGCTGATGCGGGTCTCGGACTTCTACCACCGCAGCAAGGCGGACCTCGAGGCCAACGCCGACGCGATCGCGCGCAACCTCGCCCACATGACGCGGGCGCCCGATGCCGACGGATCGGCGCCCGGACCGGAGGCGCTGCTGGAGGCGGCGCGCGAAATCTGCTCCCGCCACGACGACGAGCACGGCGGCTTCGGCGGCGCCCCCAAGTTCCCCTCCCCCCCCACGCTCGGCCTGCTGCTGGCGGTCCGCAACACCGCCGCGGCCGCCGGGGACCGCAAGCTCTCGGCGGGACTTGATTCCGCGCTCGCGGTGACGCTGGGGGCCATGGCGCGCGGCGGGCTCTACGACCAGGTCGGGGGCGGCTTCCACCGCTACTGCGTGGACCGCACCTGGACGGTGCCGCACTTCGAGAAGATGCTCTACGACAACGCGCTCCTGCTCGGGACGTACGCCGAGGCGTGGGCACGTTACCGCGATCCGCTGCACGCGGCGGTCTGCGAGGAGACGGTCGCCTGGCTGCTCCGTGAAATGCGGGTCGCGCCGGGCCGCTTCGCGTCCTCCCTGGACGCCGACACGGACCATCACGAGGGCACCACCTACGTATGGACCATGGCGGAACTCCGTCAGGCGCTGGGCGAGGCCGCGGACGCGTTCGGCGCCGCCTACGGCGTCACCGACGCGGGCACCTTCGAGGGCTCGAACGTGCTCCGGCTTTCGCCCAGGCCGGGCCTGCGCGCCCAGTTCGCCCGCGAACGCGCCGCGCTGCTGGCCGCACGCGAACGCAGGCCCCAGCCCGCGCGGGACGACGGCCCCCTCGACGGCTGGAACGCGCTGCTGGCGGCCGCCCTGGCGAGGGCGGCCGGGATCTTCGGACGCAAGGACTGGCACGCGCTGGCGGCCGAAACGGCGGCCGCGGCCCTGCGCTCCCTCGCCGCGAGGCCGGAGGCGCCGCTCAACGACCACGTCTGGACGGCCGAGGCGCTGCTCACGGTGGCCGCGACCGCCGCATGGGCGGGAGGTCCCGACGCCGCGTCGCTCCGGTCCGAGGCGTCACGGCTGATGCGCGGTGCGCGCGAAAGGTTCCGGGACCCCGTCGAGCGCGGCTGGTTCCTGACCGCGTCGGTACGCACGGACCTCGCCGTCAGGCAGAAGGACTGGTTCGATAACGCCACGCCCGCCTCGAACTCCTCGCTCGTGCACGTGCTCTCCGCGCTTTCCGCGCTCGAACCCGAAGGCGGCTGGTCGGAGGAGCTCTCGGAGCACGCCGGAAGCTACGGCGGGGCCTGCCGCAACGTCCCGGCCGGAGTCGCGCATGCGCTCGAAGGCCTGGTGCGCGAGGCGACGGGCATCGTGACCGTCAAGGCCGCGCCGGGCGCGGACTGGGAAGGCTTCCGCAAGGCCCTGCTCGGGGACGGCGCTTCGCGCCCCCATGCGCACCCGTGGCGTCCGGTGCACCTCGTCGAGCAGGCCGGCTCCGAGGGATGGCAGGTCTGCGCGGCCCGCACTTGCCTGGCGCCGGCGGCCTCCGCCGCGGCGGCCGCCGCCCTGGTCTGACCGAGTCCGCACTTGCCCGCCCGACGGGCCTGAAGAAAATGGCCTGATGGCGGAAAAGCCCCAGTTCGTCTACGGCCAGCGGGCGGATGACCGCTCCGTCGGGCGCATGTTCCTCGGGCTGATCGTCGTCGAGTCGGTGGGCTACCGGGAGAAACGCTACCGGCCGGACTGGCGACGTCTGGCCGTCGCCGCCCCGATCGCGACCCTGGCGCTCTGGGTGCTCACCGCCGAGGCCAACGTGTTCAAGGAGAAGTACATCAACGGCGTCGCCACCACGAGCCGTGCGGACATGTACCTCTATCTGCCGGACAGCATCGGGGACTGGGTCTCCGCCAAGTTCATGACCGCGGAAGAGGCCAAGGCGCGCGCCCGGGCCCGCATGGCCGCGCCGCCGGCACGCCCCGGACGCGACGCCCACCTGCGCAAGAAGGGCGCGTACTACGTCGAGATCGCCAAGGCGGCGCTGGCCCGCCAGGACTTTTCCGAGTTCGCCAAGTTCATCGGCACCGGCGCGCAGATGGCCCCCGCCGACCTCGAGGCCCAGCGGCTCTGCGCCGACCTGTTCTTCGCCCTCGGACGGCCCCTGGACTCCTTCCAGCTGCTGGAGGATTCGCTCGAGTTCTCGAAGCAGGACCTGGCGCACGTGCGGCACTTCGTCCAGCGGTGCCTGATGATGGACCAGGACGCGCGGGTGCTCGCCGCCGCCGCCCGCCTGCTGCCGGACCCCGCGCTCTCCGCCGAGGTGCGGCAGGAGCTCGAGCTGGCCAGGGCCCAATCCGTCTTCCTGCGCGGCGACTACGCCGCGTCGCTCGCGGTCATCCGCGAACGTTCGCTCACGATGACCGCGGACGGATACCTGCTCAACTGCCAGGCCCTGTGGGAGTCCGGCGAGCGGGCCGAGGCCTGGAAACGCCTCGAGGAGGCGCTGCGGCTCCACCCCTCGGCGGCGCCGCTGCTCGAGATGAAGGCGCGGTGGCACAAGGAGACGGGCAACTTCTCCGCGGCGAGGGACTGCCTGGAGCTCCTTGCCATCAGCGACCCGCGTCAGCCCGCGCCGGTGGTGCAGTCGCTCCACCTGCTGCCCGGCGAGGCCAACCGCGCCCGGCGCGATCAGGTCGTCGAGCGGTGCATCCGCGAGTTCGGAAGCCAGGAGCAGGCCATGCTTGACGTGGCCCGCTTCGGGAACGAAACGGCCGACACCGCGCTGACCCAGCGCATGCTGCGGCACGCCGAGGCGCGCCGCTTCCCCAACCGCGAGCGCTTCGTGCTGGTCCACGTGGAGTGCATGATCAACGCGGGACGCGTGCGCGAGACGATCCTGATGCTCGACGCGCTGCACCGCCGCTCGGAGCGCGAGCAGTGGCTCCCCGAGACGCGCACGGCCTTCGAGGCGCTGCGGGCCGTCGCCTACTTCGCGGACGGCCAGCCGGAGGTCGGCATGATCAACCTCCGGAAGACGCTCGACAACCCCAAGGCCCCGCCCCAGCTGCTGCTGTCCGCCGCGCGGAAGCTCATCGCGGCGGGCCGGACGGCGGAGGCCGACGAGGTGCTGATCCGCGCCCACCTCGCCAACGAATCGAACCAGGCGGTGCTCATGCAGATCGTCCGCCTCAAGCTGGACACCCCCGCGCTCGGCTCCGACCTGGAGACCTACCTGCGCCGGCTCATGGCCACCCGGCGCCCGCCGAAGGAGGTGCTCACGGCGGCGCAGCGCAAGCTCGGCTCGGACGCCTACCTCTACTCCGAGGGGCGCGAGAAGCTGCTCGACGACATCGGCCGCCTGACCGACTAGGCCCGGTCGGTGATCTCGTAGTATCCGAGGGAACCGGACTTCGTGCCGTCGGCCAGCCAGGCGCCACGGCTGCAGCCGCGGTTCACCAGCTCCTCGACCTCGGCCGGACTGAGCAGGACGGCCGCGGCGGCGATAGCCTCCGCCTCGAGCGCCGAAGTGGCGAGTGTGCGCACCGGGCCCTGCGTGGAGGCGCGCGTTCCGGAGCGGGCGTCGACGAGCGCGCCCGACCTGCTGGCCAGCGCGTAACGGCAGAGTCTCATCTCCTTCTCGGGTCCGACGCCGATGCGCCAGCCGTTGGAATCGCCGGGAGGATCGAGGGTCAGGGTGACCGAGCCGGAAGCCATGATCAGGGCGCGGTGGATGCCCCAGGTGTTCTCCAGCAGGTCGGCCATGCGGTCCAGGGCGAAGCCGCGGAGGACGGCGCCGAAGTCCACCGTGCGGCCGGCGCGGACGCAGGTGATCCTGTCGCCCTCGGAGGCCAGCCGGCCCTCGCGGTTCGACTTCATCGCGGCGGCCCAGGCGGCGTCGTCCGGATCGAAGGACGCCGCGCCGCGCGACTGCCAGGAGCGGAACAGCGCGCCGGCGGTCACGTCGAAGGCGCCCCCGGTGTCGTCGCGGAAGGAGGAGGCGAAATCCCAGACCGAACGGAAGTCCTCGGTGACCTGGCAGGAGGCCCCGGCGCCAAGCGCGTTCACCAGGGCGACCGGACCGCCCTCTGACGCGGCCGAAAGGGCGGCGACTTCGTCGAGGCGCTGGAACATCGCCTCGGCCGCGTTCCGGGCGTAGACGGCGTCCTCGTCCGCGATGCGGACCCAGAACTTGGATCCAAGGGCGTCGTGCGAGAAGCTGTGAATCGACGGGGCGTCACTCATCTGAGCAGGCTACTGAAATGCCTTTCGTCACCTTTTGCAACCAGCACCCAATAGGCCTCCCCTTCCCGCAGCTGCAGGCGGAACACGGCGTATCCGGGCAGGGCCGGACGGCTGCGGTCGGTGGCCGGGATGAGCCGGAGCGGCGCACGAGCGGCCTCGGGAAACTCTCCATAGCCCACCGGATGACGACGGAGGTAATAGGGGACCGGCCAGTAATGGCCGCCCTCGACGGCGATGTAATAGCCCGCCCCGCGGGACCGCGCCTGCGATTCCGCGCCCGCCTCGAGCGCGGCGACGTGGGCGGGGTAGGTCGGGGTGTGGCTCCAGACGGACTTCCATGCCTCGGCCAGCATGAAGGGCAGCACGAAGCCGAACGCGACCGCCGCCGGGAAGGCGAAGCGGCCCGCCAGCAGCGCCGGGGCGACCGTCGCCATCGGAAGCAGCATCGGCGCGAGCAGCAGCCACGGGGTCTTGTAAGGCAGCGCGAGGTGCAGGAAGAAGAGGAGCCAGCTCGCGAGGAGCACGGGGTCGGAGGCGTTGCGGCCGGGAGCCGCGGCCTCCGCACGGACCCGCCACCGCAACCAGCTCAGCAGCCCCAGCCAGCCCGCGCACCAGAGCCAGGGAAGGAGCGTGGGCGCCTCAAGGGTGTCCTCGCCGCCCGTGGCCACGCCGAAGGAACGGAGGAACTGCAGGCCCCATGCCACGAGGCCCCGCGGATCGGTCAGGCAGGAGGTCTGGAAGAAGAGCCAGGAGGTCGTCGCGGCGAGCGCCAGCAGGAGCAGCCCGCGCCAGCCCGGCCCCTGCCGTCGCACCAGGTAGACGGACACGCCGAGCAGCCCGAGCTGCAGCGCGGCGGTGACCTTGCAGGCGAGCGCGAAACCGGCCGCCAGACCGCAGAGCACCAGCCAGAGCCGGCGCCAGCCGGAGGCCTCGGCCCGCATCCAGAGCACGCAGGTCCATCCGAGGGCGCAGACCAGGAGGGTCTCCTGGACGAAGTAGCGGGCGTAAGGCAGGGCCCCTCCGACGAGCAGGCAGGTCAGCGAGGCCAGCATCCTCTCCCGCACGCCGGAAGCCGGAACGGCCAGGGGCGCGAGCGCAAGGATCACCAGGAAGGCGTGGGGGACGGAGCGCAGGAATCCGGGCGACATCTCCTCGAAGGAGGTGCCGGTCAGGACCGAGGCCGCACGCACCGCGAGCGAGAGGGCCGGGCCGTGGAACTTGTCGTCCGAGAGTCCGTAGGGCTCGTCCGCGGCGGCGCGTCGGGCGAGGTCCCATTGCACGGACTCGTCGGCATGCAGGGCGCGGCCGTCCCGGCTCCAGGCCTGGGCGAGCACCACCAGCAGGATGAGCCCGCAGAAGATCGCCCAGCCGGCGCGGACTCTCCAGGGACTCGCCGGGGCGTCCTGCATGATCAGAGTCCGAAACGGCCGGCGATCGCGCGACGCACGTCCTCGGGCACGAGGGATGCGGCGATGGCGCCCTGCCCCTCCCGCCAGGCGTGGACCGCGACCAGGGAGCCGCGCGCGACGTCGCGACCGGCCGCCTTGATGTCGAACGCCCAGACGATGCGCTTCTCGCCGAGTTCGGACGGACGCAGGGCGACCGTCACGAGCTCTCCGCGCATGACCGGAGAGAGGTAGTCGCACTCGACCCTGACGCGGGGGAAGCCCGAGACCCTGGATCCTTCGGCACGAAGGAACGGGATGCCAAGCTCCCGGAAGAGCGCCTCCTCGGTGGCCTCGACCCAGAAGAAGACGGTCGAGAAATGAACGATGCCGGCGGCGTCGGTGTCGGCGAAAGTGGCGCGATGCTCGGCGACGAACGGGGACATGACCCCATCCAATCGATCCGTGGCTCAGGCGCAACCGCCAAGCCCCTCAGCGGGCCTTGCGACGGAGCCAGGATACGGAGGCGCAACCCCCGCCGGACGCCTCGACGCAGCGCCTAAGGAGCTCCTGGGGCTCCCTCTGGACGGTGAACAGATACAGGCGGGGCCCCCTGCCCCGCTGGGCCGCGCCGAAGGCCTCCAGCCAGGCGCCCTGCCAGCGGTAGGACGGGCGCACCGCCCCCTTCATCGGAGCATAGGCGCTGTCCGAATAGACCTGCCTGGGTCCCTTCGGGGTGCGATGATAGATCCTGACGCCGTCCTGGAAGTCGGAGAAGACGACGAGCGCGTCGTAAGGCTCGTGGAGCATGCGGTCGATCCAGGCCCCGAGGGAGCCCTTCTCGCATGCCGTGCGCAACGCGAGCAGGGCCGAGCGTCCGGCCGGGGTGAGGCCGGCGGGGTCGGTCATCGAGGGCTCCTCGCGGAGGCGGGGCGGATCGCCCGTGAAGCCTCGCCCGTGCACGACCTTTTCATCGAGTCCGACCACGCGCGCGCCGTCGAACTTGAAGACGTCGGCGTCGGGATACTGCGCGCGTATCTCTGCCTCGACCTTGGGGAGGTAGGGTCGCATCGAACCCGAGCAGTCGAGGTACACCGCGACGCGCGTGGCCCGCATGCGCAGCCCCATGACCGACCTGAACTCGCGGGCCGGGCCCGCGCCGGCACCGGCGCCACGGCCGGCGCCGAAGCCCGGGCCCAGACCCTTGCCGCCGGCCTTCGTGGCGAGCGCGGAGTCGAGGGCCGGGCTCGGCGCCAACTTGACCGGCGAGGGCGGCGGCAGCTTCAGGCCGGAGGGCCTGCCCACGGCCGCAATACGCTTCGGCGGCCTGTAAGTCGGCGGCCTTCTCACCTGCACGACCTTGCTGGGCGCCGGCGCCGCGCCTCCGCCCGGACCGACGTAGGCGCTGGTCGGCGGCCGCACGGGAGGCGGCGGCTCATGCATCACGATCCAGCAGGCGAGCACGACCAGGCACGCATGGACGACGGCGGACGCCGCCGCACCGCGCCAGTCGCGCACCCGCCTCGCCCGCACGAAGAGGAGCTCGGTTCCCATCGCGGGATGATTCCGGGCGCGAGCTCGGTCCCACAACCGCGCAGACCTGAGGACGTCAGCCTGCCGTCCGGCGGGGTCAACCCCATGGCGGGACCTTTCAGATTGTTAAGCCGGACCCCGTCCGCACCCTCTTCACCATGCGCCCCGCCCTGCTCCTGCTGCTTGGAACCACCGTCCTTGTCCGGGCCGAGCCCATCGAGGTCAGGGCGCGGACGCGGAGCAAGGACGTCGCCGTGTCGGCCCCGACCGAATCCGTGCTGCGTCTCGAACCCGCCAGGACCGCGGCCATCGTCTGCGACATGTGGGACACCCACACCTGTCCGTCATCGGCGGCGCGGGTGGCGGAAATGGCCCCGCGCATGGATCTGCTGCTGCGCGAACTGCGTAAGCGTGGCGCGCTCATCATCCACTGCCCGAGCGACACCATGAAGTTCTACGAGGGCACCCCGGGCAGGAAGCTTGCGCAGGCGGCGCCCAAGGCCACGACCAGGACGCCGCTCGAACGCTGGGTCAGACTGATGCCCGAACGGGAGGGCGCCCTGCCGATTGACGACTCCGACGGCGGGTGCGACAGCGCCCGGACCTGGAAGCCCGGCGACCCCTATCCCTGGACCCGGCAGATCGCCGCGCTCTCCATCCTGCCGGGCGACGCCGTGACCGACAGCCGCGAGGCCTACGACCTCATGGTCTCACAGGGACGCGACACCGCCATCATCATGGGCGTGCACCTCAATATGTGCGTGCTGGGCCGCCCCTTCGGCATCCGCCAGCTCGTGGCCCAGGGCGTCCGCACGCTGCTGGTCCGCGACCTGACCGACACCATGTACAATCCCGAGCGTGCGCCGAAGGTCAGCCACTTCGAAGGCACCCGCCTGATGGTCGAGCACGTCGAGCGGCACTGGTGCCCGACCGTCACCAGCGCCGACGTCCTGGGAGGCGACCCGTTCAGGTTCGCCGGGGACCGCTGACTCAGCGGACCGGCTTGACCGATCCGGCGCCCTGCGTGACGCCGGGGGCCTTGGAGTCGCCCTTGCCGAGGTTCGCCGGGTTGATCTTCGTGATGGCGCCGCCCGAGGCGGTCGCGAGCGAAGTGATGAACGCGCCGGGATTGTTGCGCGTCGTGAAGATGTAGAGCTTCGGGCCGTTGGCCTGCGGCGAGAAGGACTTGATCCAGTCCTGCTCCCACTCCTTCTCCTGCGGCTTGCGGTTGTCCACGCCGCGACCGACGCCGTAGTTGGTGTCGTCGGAGAACAGCACGAGGGGCGTGGGCGCGAAGCCCTTCTCCGCCTTCACGCCCTTGACGCGGATCTGCGTGAGGCCGTAGTCGGCGAAGTCGGTGAAGACCACCAGCGCGTCGTAGGTCTTCTCGTCGCGCATGATGTCGAGCCAGGCGCCGAGACGGCCGTCTTGAAGTGCGTGTCGTAGCGGGTGAGCATCGTCCGCCCCTTGCCGGAGAGCGTCTTGGGCTCGGTGACGGGCTTGAGGGACTTGCCGTCGGGGCGCTTGGTGTTCGTCTGCACCCCGCGGGCGGCCTTGCCCTTGTTCTTCATGAAGTCCTTTCCGCCCACCACGTCGCCGTCCTGGATGGTGATCGCGGGCTGCTCGTAGATGAAGACGTCGGCGTCGGGGAAGGACTTCTTGATCTCGGACTGCACCGCGTCGAGGTAGTCGATGAGCGAGTCGGAGGAGTCGAAGTAGACCGCGATGCTCTGCGCGAAGACCTGGGCGCCCATCATCGGCTTGGCCACGAAGTTCTTGCCGCCGCCGACGCCCATGCCGCGGCCGGCGCCGATGCCGCCGCCGGAGCCGCCGCCGAAGCCCTTGGAGGATCCTCCGCCCATCATGCCGGAGATCATCGAGGACATCGACGCGGCCGGAGGAAGATCAGGGAGGGCGATGGAGGAAGTGGAGTTCTTGGACGTGATGCGGGCCGTGGTCTTGGCCATGTTCTTCACGTTCTTGGGCTGGACCTTGCGGGGCTGGTTGTTGACGCGTTCGCCGCCGGAGCCGCCGCCAGCGCCCGTGGCGAAAGTGTTCGGGTCCTTCTTGGCCTGCGTCGTGATTTCGGAGACCACCCAGGCGGCGGCCAGAAGGACCAGCAGGGCGTGAATCGCCAGCGAGATCGTCAGACCCTCGCCTCCGAGACGGCGCCAGAAGGAGCCGCGCGGCCGGACGGTCACGACCGATTCGGTCTTTTCCGGCTTTGCCTCAGGGGCGTCACCGGGCGGGGGCGGGGGCGGAGTTTCGCTCATCGCGGAGAGGGGATTAGAATTATTGATGAGGCCCCAGATGCTTCAACCCATTTCATCCCCCGCCGGCCCCGTCAAAAATGGCTTGCGAGGGCCTCGAGGAGCCACTTCTGTGCCCGTCCCACTGATTGCAGGGTGGAGCAGCCCGGTTAGCTCGTCAGGCTCATAACCTGAAGGTCGTAGGTTCAAATCCTACCCCTGCACCCACTTTAAACCGATGATTTGCAGGGGTTTGTGAAAAAGAAGCACAACCTGCTTGCAAACCCGGATCCTAAAAGCACGATAACAGCAGTTAAATTTGCCCTACGGGGCAATGGGGTAAGTAAGATAAAGCAGTAAAAAACAGGCGGCTTGCATAGGGGTATGCAAGCCGCCTCCTTTTTTACGGGTAACGTCAGGCCTGCCGCGCTCAGCCGCCGCCCGTCATCTTGGTGATGAGCGCGATCAGCGGGAGGAACATCGCGAGCACGATGGTGCCGACCACGACGGCCAGGAAGACGATGAGGACCGGCTCGATGATGGAGGTCAGCGCCGTGACCGCATTGTCGACCTCCTCGTCGTAGATGTCGGCCACGCGGTTGAGCATCTCGGGCAGCTGCCCGGTCTCCTCGCCGACCTGGATCATCGAGGTGACCATCTGCGGGAACACGCCCGACTGCTCGAGCGGCACCGAGAGCGGCTCGCCGTCGCGCACGCGGTCGTGCACGCGCTCGAGCGACTTGGCGATGACCACGTTGTCGAGGGTGTCGCGCGTGATGGAGATGGACTGGAGGATCGGGACGCCGGAGGCCATCAGGGTGCCGAAGGTGCGGGCGAACCGGGAAACGGAGACGATCTGCACGAACGTGCCCACCTTCGGCAGGCGGAACACCAGCCGGTCGAAGATCGCCTTGCCCTTGGCGGTGGCGAGCCACGACTTGAGCCCGAACCAGAGGCCGACCACGACGACCGGGGTCACGTACCAGAACTCCGTCAGGGCCTTGGAGATGGCCACGACGAACTCGGTGAGGGCGGGCATCTGGGTCTTCTGGCCGTCGAGCAGCTTCTGGAACGAGGGCACGACCTTCACCATGAGCACGTAGACGATGATGATGGCCACGGAAAGCACGACGCCGGGGTAGACCATGGCCGACTTGACCTTCTTCTGGATGCGCGAGGCCTTCTCGCGGAACTTGGCCAGTCGGTCCAGCACCTTGTCGAGCACGCCACCGGCCTCGCCGGCGCGGATCATGTTCACGAACAGCTTGTCGAAGACCTTGGGGTGGGACTGGAGGGCCTCGGAGAGGTTGTTGCCCTGGGCGACGCTCTCGGCGACGTTGGTCAGGACGTCCTTGAAGGCCAGGTTGCGCTCCTGCTTCGCGATCAGCTCGAGGGCGCGGAGCAGCGGGAGCCCCGCGGTGATCAGCGTGGCGAGCTGGCGCGTCATGACGGTGACGTCGTCCTGCGTGACCTTGGCGCGGAAGCCGAAGCTTCGCTTCTTGGAAGACGCGGCGGCGGCCGGCTTGGCCGAACCCGCCTCGGCGGCGAGACCGGTGACCATCAGGCCGCGGGCCATGAGCTTCTGGCGTGCCTGGGCCTCGTCGGCCGCGTTGATGGAACCGGAGGTCTGGGCGCCGTTCTTGTCGAGGGCGGTGTACTTGTATTCGGGCATGGTGGTCGGTGAGAGGGGTTCAGGTGTACTTCAGGACTTCCTCGATGGTGGTGAGGCCGTCGAAGATGCAGCGGAGGCCGTCGTCGCGCAGCGGGCGCATCCCGGACTCCACGGACTTCTGCTTGAGGACGAGCGTGGGCGCCTTCTGGGTGATGAGGGTGCGGATGCCGTCGTTGATGGGCATGAGCTCGAAGAGGCCCTGCCGGCCCTTGTAGCCGGAGCGGTTGCACTCGGAGCAGCCCTTGCCGAAGAAGAACTGCTTGTTGGCGATCTCCAGCGCGTCCACCTCGAGCATCGAGACGACCTCCTTGTCCGGCTCGTAGGCGGTCTTGCAGTTGCGGCAGATGCGGCGGAGCAGGCGCTGGGCGAGCACGCCCTCGAGGGAGGCGGAGATGAGGAACGGCTCCAGGCCCATGTCGATGAGGCGGGTCACGGCGCCGGGGGCGTCGTTGGTGTGGAGGGTGGACAGGACGACGTGGCCCGTGAGCGAGGCCTGCACGGCGATCTGCGCGGTCTCAAGGTCGCGGATCTCGCCCACCATGATGGTGTCGGGGTCCTGGCGGAGGAAGGAACGCAGCGCGGCCGCGAAGGTGAGGCCGACCTGGTGGTTGATCGGGACCTGCATGATGCCCTCGACCTCGTACTCGACCGGATCCTCCGCGGTGAGGATCTTGATGTCCTCGGTGTTCACCTCGCGGAGCGCGGAGTAGAGCGTGGTGGTCTTGCCGGAGCCGGTCGGACCGGTGACGATGAAGATGCCGTTGGGGCGGTTCACCATCAGGCGGATGCCCTCCTTGATGTCGTCCTGCATCGAGAGCGCGTCGAGGCTCAGGTTGACGACGGACTTGTCGAGGATTCGGAGCACCACCGACTCGCCGAACTGGGTCGGGAGGGTCGAGACGCGGAGGTCGATGGCGCGGCCGCTGATGGTGGTCTTGATGCGACCGTCCTGCGGGACGCGCCGCTCGGCGATGTTGAGGGACGAGAGCACCTTGACGCGCGCGATGACCGCGGGGGCGAGGTTCTTCGGGGGCGGCGCCATCTCGTAGAGGGACCCGTCGATGCGGTAGCGGATGCGGAACTGGTCCTCGAAGGGCTCGAAGTGGATGTCGGAAGCCTTGGCCTTGACGGCCTCCTGCAGCACGAGGTCGACGAAGCGGATGATCGGCGCCTGGCTGGCGGCGGCCGCGACGTCCTCCTCGGCCTGGGAGGTCTCGGTCTGCTCGAACTCGCCAAGCAGGTCCTCCATCGAGGAGGCGGAGGGCTCGCCGTAGGCGCGGATGACCGCCGAGTCCACTTGGTCGGGATCGGCGACCGCGAACTCGACGTCGCGCTGGAGGATGAACGTCAGCTCGCCGACGGCCGCGGAGTTGAAGGGGTCCTTGGCGACGAGGATGACCTTGCCGGCCTCGTCGGCCACGGGGACGACGAGGTACTTGTGGGCCTGCGCGGGCTTGAGGAGGCGAAGGATGTCGGCCCCGGCGTCCACGGGGACGGCGGAGAAGAACTGGACCTGGAGGTGGTCGGCGACGGCCTGCAGGAGGGTCGGACGGTCGGCGATGCCCGAGTCAAGCAGGGCGGCCGCGAAGGACTTGCCGGTGTTGGCGTGGGACTCCCAGAGCTCGTCGGCCTGGGCGGCGTCGACGAGCCCGGCCTCGAGGGCGATGTCCCGGATGGTGTCGCTGTGGTCGTCGAACATGGAAAATCAGGATTGGGCGCCGCGTCCGCCGAGACGGGCCCGGATGGCCTCGGGGTCCTGGCAGTAGTTGTAGATCTCCTCCTCGGTCACGACGCCCTGGGCGTGCAGCGCGAGGAGGTCGGCGTCGAGGGAGCGCATGCCGCGCGCGGCGCCGGTCTCGATGTCGGAGGCGATCTGGAATGTCTTCTTGTCGCGGAGCTTCGCGGCGACGCCGACGGTGTTGATGAGGATCTCGAAGGCCGCGATCCGGCCCTCGTCGCGGGTGTGGAGGAGGGACTGCGAGATGACCATGCTGAGCGAGGAGGCCAGCTGGACCTGCACCTGGTCGCGGCTGCCCACGGGGAAGGCGTCGACGATGCGCTCGATGGTGCGGGCCGCGCCCGAGGTGTGCAGGGTCCCGAGCACGAGGTGGCCCGTCTCGGCGGCGGTCAGCGCGGCCTCGATGGTCTCGAGGTCGCGCATCTCGCCGATGAGGATCACGTCGGGGTCCTGGCGGAGCGCGGCACGCACGCCCTCGGCGAAGGAGGGCATGTCGGGGCCGACCTCGCGCTGGGTGACGGTGCACTTCTTGTGCGGATGGACGTACTCGATGGGGTCCTCGAGGGTGATGATGTGCCCCTCCTCGTTCTGGTTGATCCAGTCGATCATCGAGGCGAGGGTGGTGGACTTGCCCGAGCCGGTGGGGCCGGTGACGAGCACCAGCCCGCGCGCGCGGCGCAGCTGGTCCTTGATCACGGCGGGCAGGCGCAGCTGCTCGAGGGTGAACATGCGCGTGGGCAGAAGGCGCATGACGATGCCGGTCTCGCCGCAGGCCCGGAAGACGTTGCAGCGCAGCCGCCCCATCTTGCGGAAGGCGAAGGCGAAGTCGCACCCGCCCTCCTTGCGGAGGCGCTCGCGGAGGAATTCGGGCACGAGCTTGGCGGCGATGGCCTCGGTTTCGGCGGCCGACAGGGGAGGCCCGTCGAGCGGCTGGATGTCGCCGTTGATGCGCAGGGAGGGGGGCCGGCCGACGTGGATGTGCAGGTCCGAAGCCCCGTTGTCGAGCATCGCCTCCAGCAGCTGGTCCAGTTCGTAGGCCATGGCGTCAGAGCACGTCGTCGGCGACGGTGGATCCGAGCACCTCCTCGACGGTGGTCATGCCGGAAAGGATCTTGCGCAGGCCGTCCTCGCGCATGGTGCGCATGCCGGCCTCGCGGGCCTTGCGGCGGAGTTCGACGAGGGTGGCGCCTCCGTAGATCATCTCCTGGACCTCCTCGGTGATGACGAAGAGCTCGAAGACGCCGCGCCGGCCCTTGTAGCCGCGTTCGCCGCACTTGGCGCAGCCGGCGCCCTTCATGGGCGAGGCGCCCGCCAGGTCCTTCTCGGAGAGGCCGACGGACATGAGCTCCTTGGAGGTCGGGACGTAGGGCTGGGCGCAGCTCTGGCAGACGCGGCGCACGAGGCGCTGCGCGAGCGCGCCGCGGAGGGCGGCGGACACGAGGAAGGGCTTCACGCCGATGTCGACGAGACGGGTCACGGCCGACACGGAGTCGTTGGTGTGGAGGGTCGAGAACACCATGTGGCCCGTGAGGGCCGCGTTGATCGCGATCTCCGCGGTCTCAAGGTCGCGGATTTCACCGATCATCACGACGTTGGGCGCCTGACGGAGCATGGCGCGGAGGGCCGCGGCGAAGGTCATGCCGACGTCGCGCTTCACCTGCACCTGGTTGATGCCCGCCATCTGGTACTCGACGGGATCCTCGACGGTGATGATCTTGCGGTCGGGCTTGTTGATGTAGTTGAGGGCGGAGTAGAGGGTGGTCGACTTGCCCGATCCGGTCGGGCCGGTGACGAGGAAGACGCCGTCGGAGCCGCCGATGAGGGACTGGAACTTGGCCTGGTCGTCCGCGAAGAAGCCCAGTTCGGGCAGGCCGAGGCGCAGGCCCTCCTTGTCCAGGATTCGCATGACGATGGACTCGCCGTAGACGGTGGGCAGGACGGAGACGCGGAGGTCGATGTCGCGGCCGCCGGTGCGGGCCTGGATGCGTCCGTCCTGGGGGATGCGCTTCTCGGCCAGGGAGACGTCGGCCATCAGCTTGAGCCGCGAGATGACCGAAGGCTGGAGGCGCTTGGGCGGCCCTTTCATCTCCTGCAGCACGCCGTCGATGCGGAAGCGCACGCGGAAGCGCTTCTCAAGGGGCTCGAGGTGGATATCCGACGCCTTGCGGCGGATGGCGTCGACGATCAGCGAGTTGACGTAGCGGATGATCGG
>JBJTIX010000017.1:0-2663 GCA_046095205.1 Opitutia bacterium | reverse complement strand
CTCCTGCTGGCCTCCGGCCTGACGGGGGCCGAGAAGCCCAACGTCCTCATCATCCTCGCCGACGACCTCGGCTACGGAGACCTGCGCTGCTACAATCCCGAACGCGGCAAGATTCCCACGCCCAACCTCGACCGTCTGGCCGCCGAGGGCATGCGCTTCACCGACGGACATTCGTCCTCGGGCGTCTGCTCGCCCTCGCGCTACGCGCTGCTCACCGGGCGCTACCACTGGCGGACGCGCCTGCAGAACGGCATCGTGGGCGTCTTCGGCGAACCGCTCATCGCGCCCGACCGACTGACCGTGGCCGGCCTGGCCAAGCGCCACGGCTACCGCACCGCGGCCGTCGGCAAGTGGCACCTCGGCTGGGACTGGCCGATCGCCGAGGCGGACCTCCCGCTCTTCCGCAGCGTCCGCGAGTCGCAGGCCTCGTCGCCTCCCGAGGCCGCCCGCGCCGCCTGGGCCAAGGTCTTCACGCAGACGATTCCCGGCGGACCGACGTCCCGCGGCTTCGACACCTACTGCGGCACCGACGTCCCAAACTGGCCGCCCTACTGCTTCATCGAGAACGACCGCACCGCCGGAGTGCCCAGCGTTCCGCTGCCCAAGGAGCTCTTCCTCAACCACCTCGCCAGCCTGCCCGGACCGGCCCTGCCCGACTGGAAGCTCGAGAAGATCCTGCCCGCGCTGACCGAACGCGCCTGCGCCATCATCACCGAGTCGGCCGCGAAGCCCGAGCCCTGGTTGCTCTACCTGCCGCTCACCACGCCGCACACGCCCCTGGCGGTCAACGCGGAGTGGAAGGGCAAGAGCGGCCTGAACAACGCCGCGGCGGACCTGATCATGGAGACCGACGCCGCGGTCGGACGCGTGCTCGCCGCCCTTGAGGCCTCGGGCGCGGCCAAGAACACGCTGGTCATCTTCACCAGTGACAACGGCTTCGCCCCCTACGTGGGCGTGAAGGACCTCGAGAAGCAGGGCCACTACTCCAGCGGCCCCCTGCGCGAGTACAAGACGTCGGTCTACGAGGGCGGGCACCGCGTGCCCTTCATCGTGCGCTGGCCGGGCAAGACCCCGGCCGGCTCAGTGTGCGACCGCCTCGCCCACCAGGCGGACGTCATTGCCACGCTGGCGGACATCCTCGGAGACAAGCTGCCCGCCGGCGTCGGCGAGGACAGTTTCAGCCTGCTGCCGCTGCTGAAGGGCGGGCGCGATGACATCCGTCCGCACGCCGTGAGCTGCGCCTCCTCCGGCGTGCCCGGACTGCGGCTCGGCAACTTCAAGTACGTGGCCAAGCCCGAACCAGAGCTTTACGACCTGGCGGCCGACGTGGGTGAGACCCGCAACCTGGCGGCCGCGATGCCTGAGAAACTCGCCGAGATGAAGGCCCTGCTGGAGAAAATCATCACGGACGGACGTTCCACGCCCGGGGAGAAGCAGAAGAACGACGTGACCGTAACGCGCCATCCCCGCCCCGAGGCCCCGAAGAAGAAGGCCGGCGGCAGCAAGAAGTGAGCCGCGCCCGAAGAGGCTCGACCGGGCGGCACGCCGGGAACTGACTGCGCCGATGAGCTGGCTGACCGACCACACCCTGCTGCCCGCCGACCTGTGGGTGCTGGCCGTCGCGCTGTTCGGCGCGGCCTGCATCGGCATGTCCAAGGCCGGACTGGCGGGCACCGCGACGCTGAACGTCGTCTTCATGGCCAAGATCTTCGGCGCCAAGCCGTCGGTCGGCGTCGTGCTGCCGATGCTGATCGTCGCCGACTTCCTCGGCTTCATGATCAACCGCGGAGGCGGCTCCTGGCGCAAGGTCTGGCCCATGGTGCCCCCGGCCGTCGCCGGCGTGGTGATCGGCTGGCTCCTGCTTGACCGCATCGACAACGCCACGGCGCGGGTCGTGATCGGCTGGCTCATCCTGGCGCTGCTCGCCTTCAACGTCGTGCTCGACCGACGCCGCGAGCAGCTGCTGGCCCTGACGCGTCACCGCACGTTCGCCTGGGGCATGGGCTGGGTCTCAGGGTGCACCACCATGCTGGCGAACGCCGCGGGGCCGGTGATGACCGTCTACCTCCTCTCGCAGCGTCTGGAGAAAAGCGAGCACCTCGGCGTCTTCAGCCGGTTCTTCCTCTTCATCAACCTGTTCAAGCTCCCTTTCAGCGGCAACGTCGGCCTCGTCACCGGATCGTCACTGATGACCAACCTCGTGCTGCTGCCGGGCGTCCTGGCGGGCGTCGCGCTCGGCTGGTGGATCCTGAGGCGCACGGGACAGCGCGCGTTCGAGACCACTCTGGCATGGCTGACCGCCGCCGCCGCGGTCTGGCTCATCGCGGGCTGACGGCTGTCCTCGGTTGACTCCCTTCGGCGGCGGAACGGAGATGGGGCCGTCATGAAAAGCCCCGCCCTCGCCCTCCTCGCCGGACTGCTCCTCGCCGGCTGCCAGACCGCCCCCGTCCAGCGCTCCCTGCCCGTCGGCGCCACCCCCGAAAGCGTCACCAAGGGCTTCGGCGGCGCCTATTATGTCACGCTCATGGGCGCCTCCCGCAAGCAGGGCGATGGCGACGGCAAAATCGTGAAGGTCCAGGAGGACAAGGTCACCGTCATCACCGAGGGGCTCGATGACCCGAAGGGCATCGTCTTCGTCGCCAACCGGCTCATCACCGCCGACT
>JBJTIX010000016.1:0-6403 GCA_046095205.1 Opitutia bacterium | reverse complement strand
GAGACCGTCCTTGACCGCGACGGGCGCCTTGGCGGTGAGACCGCCGATCTGGGCGACCAGCTCGGTCGTGCCCGCTTCGGCGGAGGCGCCGAGATTGAAGCCGTCGAGGCGGGCGACCTTGCCGTCGGAGACTCCGAGCTTGGCGAAGGCGGTGACGTCGCGCGTGGTGGCGTCCTGGAAGGTGGCGAACACGACGACGCGGTGGCTGTCGCGGCGGGTCTCAAGCGCGAAGGAGCCGGGCAGGATCTCGAGCTTCTGGATCGAGGCCAGCTTGGCGGTGAGGTCGGCGCGCGCGGCCTCGACGGCCTTGTCGCGGGCCTTGAGCACGACGCCGGAGGTCCAGAGCGCGCCCTCGGCGACCCAGCGGCGGAGGAGGTCGATCTCGGCAGCCGCGAGGGGCCCGTCCTTGGGGGGCATGACGTCGTCATGGCCCTTCGGCAGAGTGATGCGCTTGACGAGCTCGCCCGACTTGGGATCGAGCAGCGGCGCGCCGCTCTCGCCGCCCTTCACCATCTCCTCGCGGGTGGTCATGAGCAGCTTGCCCTTCACCTTGTCGGGGTTGTGGCACTCGACGCAGCGGCCCTCGAGGATCGGACGCACCTCGTCGAAGGAGACGGGGGCGGCGCCCAGCGCGGAGGCCAGCAGCAGCGGGATGAGGGTGAGGATGCGCATGAAGGGGTTCAGTTCTTGGCGCCGGCCTTCTCCTGACGGAGCTGCTCGAGGCGCGAGAGAACGACGGGCGCGGGCGCGGCCGGCGCGGCGGGCTTGGGAGCCGCGGGCGCGGCCTTGGCGACCGGCGCGGCGGGCGCGGCCTTGCGGGGGGCGTCGATGCGCAGCGAGGAGCCGAGGGCGATGCGGTGGGTCGTGGTGGACTTGCCGAGGGGAATCTCCACCTGCACGAAGAGGTTCTCCTTCTTGCCGACCGGCGAGGCCTCGGTGGTGACGACGTTGAAGCGCATCTCCTTGGTGTCCTTGGTCACCTTGATCGGGGCGATCTGGATGGTGTCGGGCACGCCCACCAGGGTCGCGACGGCCTCGCCCTCGAAGGGACGCGGGGTTTCGAAGTTGGTCGCCATCACGGCCTCCTTGCCGCGCTCGATCGCGGTCAGGGGGACGGCGTTGGCGGCGACGAAGGCGTCCTCGGTGCGGACTTCGCAGAAGGGGGCGGCGTTGTAGACGCGGCCATTGCCGGCGTCGGCCTCGCCCATCACGGTGAAGTTCCACGCCTTGGTGTCGACACCGGCGCTGGCGCTGAGCTGGAAGACGCAGGAGTCGCCGCCCTCGGGGATGGTCTGCTCTCCGAGCGAGGAGATGCCCGGCGGGGTCCAGGTCATGAAGACGCGGATGGCGCCCTTGAAGCCGTCCTTGCGCTTGGCGACGACCTTGAGCGGCAGGACGCCGTTGCGCACGAGGGGCACGGAGGGCTTCTCGATCTCCAGGGAGTAGGGAGCCTCCTCGACCACGGCCACGGGCAGGGTGTCCTCGATGCCCTGGTAGTAGATGACGTTGCCGATGCGGACGATGTCGAAGGTGCGGCGCATCTGTCCGGTGACCTTCACGGAAGGATCGGCGGGCACGAGCCTCACCGACGACAGGCCGTGACCGAGGGGCGCGTCCGGCGCGGCCTCGAGGAGGAAGGGCACGTTGGGCAGGGAGCCGGGCGCCTCGGCGGTGAGGGCCTTCACGCCCGCGGGCAGGCCGGGGGTCTCGAACTTGAAGTCGCCGCCGACGCCGTTGCGGGTGAAGTTGAAGAGCAGCGCCATGCGTCCGCCGCGGGGCACGGCCATGAACTGGCGGTAGTTGGTGTCGTTGACGGTGTAGTCGGGCGAGGCGAAGGTGAGGCTGGGCTGCGAGGCCACGACCTCGATGCGGTAGACGAAGTTGGGTCCGCCGCGCTCAAGGTGGTCGGAGACGCGCACGATGTAGACGCCGTCGGCCGGCGCGGTCAGGCGGAAGCGCGAATCGAGCCGGCGCATGCCGCCGCCGTCGTCGTTGGAGATGAGCGAGCGGCCGGCGGAGGTGAGGACGGAGACCGTGGGGTCGAGCGGGGAGCCGAAGGTCTGCGCGAAGGCGCGGCCCTCGATCGTCTGCCCCTTCTTCAGCGGGATGCGGAAGAAGTCCACGTCACCGGGCTTCTCGATGATGCCGTTGAGGGCGTAGGCGGCCGCCTCGGTCGCGAGGGTGCCCTGCTCGGCGGCGTCGTTGGGCTCGGCCTCGAGGGTGTTGTCGAAGGCGGAGAGGCGGAAGACGTTGCCGGAGGGGGTGTTCGCGCGGGTGCGCGGCAGGAGCATGAAGTCGGCGTCCTCCTCGGCGGGGAGCTGCACCTCCTCGGTGAAGGACTCGCGCCCCTCGACGAAGCGCACCTGGACCTTGGTGCCGACCTTGCCGCCGGCGGGGTAGATCGCGTCGGGGCGCGGGAAGTCGCCGACGTGCAGACGGTAGTAGGAGTTGCCGGAGCCGCGGTAGGAGGACTCGCGGACCATCACGTAGTATTCGCCGTCATACTCGGCGACGAAGGAGCAGTAGCCGTCCTGACGGTGGAGGATGGTGTCGTCGGAGAAGGCCTTCTCGAAGCGGCCCTTGTCCAGGATGGCGACGTAGGGGTCCATCGCGCCCTGCGGGATGGCGCCGAGGCGGAGCGCATCGACCTGCACGCTGATGCGCTGGCCCTTCTTGACGGAGACCTTGTAGTAGTCGACGTCCTCGGGGAGCACGACGCCCTCGACGGTGGAGCCGAGTCCGACGGACTGGGCCTGGGCGAACTCGGTGTTGGGCTCGGCCTCGTCGACGTTCGGGAAGGGGCTCGCGAAGAACTGCCGCATGTGCGAGACGCCGGTCTTGGTGCGCACGCGCACGACGTGGTTGCCGGGACGCACGGTCTTGTCGATCGCGACGGTCATCTCGACCTTGTTCGGCGCGCGGCTGGCCACCTTGGTCACCTTGAAGCCGGGCGAGTAGAAGATCAGGTCCTCGAAGTCCTCGAGGCGGCTGCCGCCGATGGTGAGCTGGAACTCCGTCCCGATCTGCCCGCCGAAGGGCTTGGTGGACGTGAACTCGGGGTAGGCGGCACGGGCGCAGGCCGCCACCAGGAGGAGTGAGCTGAAGGTGCGGAGCAGCATGGGCGGAGTCGGGCGGGTCGCCCCGCGGACGCCCGCCGCGGGCGGACGACGCGAGGCGCGAGGGTCAGCCGAGCCAGTCGGTCATCACGCGGCCGCCGTTGACGATGTCGATCGGACGTCCGCCGTCGGCCATGATGCGCTTCTCGGAGTTGATGCCGAGGCAGCGGTACATGGTCTTGGCGAGGTCCTCGGGACCGACCGCGTCGCGGTCGGGTTCGCCGCCGAGCGCGTCGGAGGCGCCGTGGACGTAGCCTTCCTTCATGCCGCCGCCGGCGAGGGCCACGGAGAAGACGCGCGGCCAGTGGTCGCGGCCGTTGGTGCCGTTGATCTTGGGCGTGCGGCCGAACTCCGAGCTGACCATGACGAGCGTGCGCTTGAGCATGCCGCGGTCATGGAGGTCGGTGATGAGGCGGGCGAAGGCCTGGTCGAACGCGGGCGCGTTGGACTCGAAGCCGCCGCGGACGTTGGAGTGGTGGTCCCAGCTTCCGTAGGTGACGGAGACCATGCGGACGCCGGCCTCGACGAGGCGGCGGGCGAGGATGAGGCGCTGGCCGGCGGTGTTGCGGCCGTACTCGTCACGCAGCTTGTCGGGCTCCTTGGAGAGGTCGAAGGCCTCGCGGGCCTTGGTGCTGCTGACGAGGCCGTAGGCGGCCTGGTAGAAGCTGTCCATGGCGTTGATCGCGTCGGACTTCTCGACCGTGCGGAAGTGCTCGTCGACGGCCGCCAGCATGCCGCGGCGGCGGTCAAAGCGGGTGGCGGTGACTTCCTTCGGCGCCAGGAGGTCGCGGACGGTGAAGTCGCGCGAGGCGGGGTCGCTGCCGAGCGCGAAGGGACCGTACGCGCTGCTCATGTAGCCGGTGCCCTGCTCAGGGATGGACTGGCTGGGGACGACGACGTAGGGCGGCAGGTTGTTGCGGGTGCCCTGCTCGTGCGAGACGACGGAACCGAAGCTGGGGAACTTGATCGCGGGGCTCGGGCGGTAGCCGGTGAACATGTTGTGCGTGCCGCGCTCGTGGGCGGCCTCGCCGTGCGTCATCGAGCGCACGACGGTGAGCTTGTTCATGATCTTCGCGATGTTGACGAACTTCTCGCCGACGTACTCGCCGGGGACGGAGGTCTTGATCGGCGTGAAGGGGCCGCGGTAGTCGGGCGAGGCGAAGGGCTTGGGATCCCACGACTCATGCTGCGCGATGCCGCCTGGCAGGTAGATGTGGATGACGGCGTCGGCGAGCGCGGGGATGGATTCGACCTTCGGAATCTCCAGCGCCTGGAGCCTCATCATCTCGGGCAGGCTCAGGCCGATCGTGCCGAGCACGCCGACCTGGAGGAAGTCGCGACGACTGAGAGCGGACAGGAAGTCGGGGTGGTCGCCCTGGCAGTTCTTGTGGAGTTTCATCGGTGTGGGTTTGGTAAGTTATGACAAAAGGGGGGCAAGAAAGTTGCAAATGCCCGGGCTTTTTCGGCGGGGAGGGCCTGAAAGCGAAATCGTTAATCAGCAGCCGTTTAAGGTGCGCGTCGGATTCCGGGGGCGAGGAATTGTCAACGACACCATTTCTTGCCCAGAAATCGGGGTAAGCGAGAGCAAAAACCCTAGGGGATTACCCCCAAAAACCATGGGGTAAGTCAAAAATGGGGTTAAAATACATAAATTAATCATTTTCAACGATTTATGAATATTAACGCCGGCCTGCCATGGGCCCTATTACCCTGCTCCCCCGCAAACTGGACGAAAAGCGGGCGAAGGTTGCCTTGACCGAGGGGTGGCGAGATAACTTTCGCAGCGAAGGGCGTCCACCCGGACGCACCTCGCGCACCCCGAACACAACCCCACATGAGCGAAGGCGAACACTCCACCAACCCCAGGGATCCGCGCACGCTGCCCATCGGCTTCCGCGCAGTGCTCCTCGCCTCGGCGCTCTACATCGCCGGCTGCTCCGCGTACTTCTCGGTGCTCGGCCTCGGCAAGCTCTTCACGGGGGCGGAGGTCGCGGTCATGGTCATGGCCGCGTCGCTCGAGATCGGGAAGCTCGTCGCGGCGTCCTTCCTCTACCGGCACTGGCACCAGATCACCGGCACGCTGCGCTTCTACCTGACGCTCGCGGTCGTCGCGCTCATCGGCATCACCTCGCTCGGCAACTACGGCTACCTCGCCCGCGCCTTCGAGGAGACCGCCACCCGCATCGCACGCGACGAGGCCGAGATCTCCGACCTCGAGCGCACGATCGCCGAGACGCAGCGGCAGATCGAGGACGCCAAGGGCCGCACGGCCCGCGTCAGCACCGCCAGCCGCGAGGACATCGCGAAGCTGCAGGGACGCCTGTCGCAGGCCGGCGACTCCCTCGCCCAGTCGCTCGCGCGCATCCAGGAGCAGCGCAAGGCGCTGGAGGCCCGGCGCGCCCAGGAACTCTCCGCCGCCTCTGGCCGCACGGGTGAGCTCGGCTCGACCCTCGCCAAGAGCATCGCCGCCGAGGAGGCCTCGGTCGCACAGGCGATCGCCGCCGAGGAGGCCGCCATCGCGGGGCTGAACGAGCGCATCAAGGTGCTCGACCAGGCCGTCGCAGCCTACACGGCCCAGGGCACGACGACCTTCCTCATCTTCGAACAGGACAACGTGCGCAAGGGCCAGGAGCTGCGCGAGCAGCAGAAGCCCGAGCGCGACGCCATCCTCGCCAAGCTCGCCGAATCCAGCGCCGCCGTCGTGCGGCTCCGCGCCGAGGGCACGGCCCGCGTGGAGAGGCTCCGCGCCGACCAGACCAAGGTGAGCGTCGAATCGGCCAAGGACACCGCGAGCCTGCGCGACACGTTCACGCGCGAGCTCGCCCGGCTCGACGACGAGGAGCGGTCGCTCCGCCGCGCGGGCGAGGCCTCCGTCTCGGGGCTCGAGAAGCAGCTCGCCGCGCTGCAGCAGCAGGGGGAGACGCGCACGGGGCTGACCGACGCCGAGGTCGAGGCGCTCTACCGCGTCAACCGCGAGCGCAACGCCACGATCCAGAAGCTGCGCGACCAGATCGCCGCCACGGACATCGGTTCCTACCGCTTCGTGGCCCGCGCCTTCGATGCCGAGGCGACGGACGTGGTCAAATGGCTCATCCTCACGCTGGTCGCGGTGTTCGACCCGCTCGCGGTCACGCTGGTGGTCGCCTTCAACATGACGCTGCTGGGCCCCCGCCCCGCCCCCGCCGGCGGCGGCGCGCCCGCCGCGACGGGACGCCCCGCCGCTCCGGGACGGAGGCTGTCGCTCGAGACCATCGTGGCCGCCGCGCTCGCCGCCGCGCTCGCCGGAC
>JBJTIX010000015.1:0-2827 GCA_046095205.1 Opitutia bacterium | reverse complement strand
CGGCGCCGGGGGCCGCCGCGGCGGGCGCGGGGGGGTGGGGGGGGGCAGGGCGGGTACGGGCGGGAAACGGGCCGGCCGCGCGACGCGGAGGGGGTGACGTCGCGGGCGGTGGCGCGGGGGGATCAGAGCTCGTCGTCGGAGACGGTGCCGAGCGCGGCCTGCTTCTGGTATTCGGTGACGCGTCCCTCGAAGAAGTTCTGCTCCTTCTTGAGGTCCATCATCTCGGACAGCCAGGGGAAGGGGTTGACCGTCTCGCCGGCGAGCGGGTCGAGGCCGCAGTTGCGGAGGCGGCGGTCGGCGATGTAGTCGATGTACATCTCGAACTCCTTGGAGGAGAGGCCGAGCCCGTTGACGGGGAGGCAGTCGCGGATGAAGTCCTTCTCGAGCGAGACGGCCTCGGCCATGAGCTGGCGGAGCTGCTGCTTGAATTCGGGGGTCCAGATGTCGGGGTTCTCCTTGACGAGCTCGGCGAGCAGCTGGCGGAAGAGGTCGATGTGGTTGGACTCGTCGCGCAGGGTGTAGCGGAACATCTGTCCGATGCCGGGGAACTTGTTCTGGCGGGCGAGCGAGAGCACCATGCCGAAGAGCCCGTAGAACTGGGTGCCCTCCATGCACTGCCCGAAGAGGAAGATGTTGTGGGCGAGGGCCTGCTTGTCCTCGAGCTTGGTGAGGTCGAGCTTGCGGCGCAGGGCGCGGGAGTTGGTGACGACGAAGGCGGCCTTCTTGGCGATCGTCGGGATGTCCTCGAACATCGCCTCGCACTCGTGCGGGTTGATGCCGAGCGAGGAGATCATGTAGACGAGCGAGTCGGCGTGGATGTTCTCCTCGTGCGCGTGGCGGCCCAGGACGAGCTTGAGCTCGGGCGCGGTGACCACCTCGCGGACGACGTGGATGATGTTGTCCCCGACGATGCCCTCGGCGGCGGAGAAGTAGCCGATCGCCATCTTGACGATCCAGCGGTCGATGTCGGTGATCTGGCCGGTCTGGTCGCGCCACTGCTCGCAGTCCTTCTGCATCGGGATGTCCTCGGGCTCCCAATGGTTGTTCTTCATCGTGCGGTACAGGTCGTACGCCCACTGGTACTTCAGCGGGAGGATGTTGAAGAACATGGTGTCGCGTCCGTTGATCACGCGCTTGGCGTCGAAGGCCTTCTCGGCCTTGTCGCGATCCAGGACGAACACCTTGGCGCCGACCTTGATTTCGATCGTGTCGCGGGAAGGCTTGGTGGGTTCCATATGGGTGTTTTGCTTTAGTTGAGAGAGAAAGGCCCTTCGAGAGGCCGGAAGCCGGCCGCTAGTTCGGTGGTATGTCGGAGAGTTAGGAACTAGATGTAGGGTCTGCAAATATTTTCGGACGCTACGGGTAGTGTTATTACGCAAGCATGTGGTTCAGAAACACTTGCGTAACATTATTTATTCACAGGGGGTTTTTTGACGGTTTTTTGACACATCTACGGCAGATGCAGCAGAACCCGAACAAATGCTAGGAAACCGGGGAGGCAAACGGCTCTTGTTCGTCTTGCTCACTCCGTTCACCGGCCCGCACGGGATTGCGGGAAGCGGCGGCGTCTCACACCCTTCGTCATGAGCACTCCCCTGCCCCGCGCGCGGCGCGCCCTGGAAGCGTTGGACAGCTGCTGGACGCTGGCGGCGCTGGAGGAAGGAGGCTGGCGCGGCGCGCTGAAGGCGCTCTGGCGCGTGATCGCCACCGTGTGGCACGGACTCTGGGAGAACCGCCTGCCGCAGCAGGCCGCGGCGCTGACCTACTACGCGCTGATGTCGGTGGGCCCGCTGCTCGCGCTCGCGCTCACGGTCTCCGGCTTCATCCTCACGCGTCCCGGCGCGGCGGCGGGCGCGGAGAATCCGGCGAAGAAGGCGATCGTCGCCGCAGTCTCGTACGTCGCGCCGCAGGCGACGGTGTCGCAGGGCCGCCAGGCGACGCTCGGCGAGATGAACCGCGAGCTCGACGCGCTGGTGGACCGCCTGCTCGCTAACGCCGCGAGCGGCAGCGCCGGCGTGATCGGCCTCGCGCTCGTCATCGGCCTCGCGGTGCTCATGCTGAGCCGCGTGGAGGACGCGCTGAACGGCGTCTGGGGCGTGCGGCGCGGCCGCAGCTGGCGCGACCGTTTCGCCAACTACCTGCTCTTCCTGGTGCTGTTCTTCCTGGTGGGGGCGACCACGCTGATGATGCTCTCCGCGGCCTCGATCGCGCAGGCGGCGGCCGCCGGCGGCGCGTGGCTGGACGCGGCGCTGCTGCGCCTGCCCGGCGGAGCGTGGCTGGCCGAGTTCGTGGACGGCGGCGGCCCCCTGGCGATCTCGGTCCTGCTGCTGACGCTGGCGTTCACCGCCTTCAACCGGATGATGCCCAACGCGTCCGTCCGCTGGTCGTCCGCCGCGGTGGGCGGACTCTCCGTGGCGCTGCTGGCCGTGGCCAACCAGCGCGCCGCGGCCTTCTACGTCGGCAAGGTGACCGAACTGCGCAGCCTCTACGGGGAGCTGAGCATCGTGCTCGTGCTGATGTTCGGCATCTACCTCACCTGGCTCTTCGTGCTGCTGGGCGGACAGGCGGCCTACGCGTTCCAGAACCGCCGGGCCCTGGCCCGGCACAAGGCGTGGGAGGGCTTCAGCCCCCGGGCGCGCCGGACGCTGGCCGTCGTGTGCGTGGCGGAGACCCGCCGGGGCTACGAGCGCGGCGGGGCCACCGCCGCCATCGAGGATCGCCCGGCGATCCGTTACGAGAGCGGCGAGATGACCTTCCAGGCCGCGCAGGCGCTCGTCAGCGCCGCGCAGCCCGCCCAGGGGACTTCAGGGGCGCAGGGCGCACAGCC
>JBJTIX010000014.1:0-2707 GCA_046095205.1 Opitutia bacterium | reverse complement strand
CGTCTACAGCTACGCCCCCGGCGGGTCGGTCAGCGCGGGCTTGCCGCAGACGGAGCAGCTCTCGGCGCGGTCGCCGGCCCGCGGGTCAGGCGGCGCCGCGCTTGGGCGGCACCACGTGGTCGACCAGGCCGTAGGCCCTGGCCTCCTCGGCCGTCATGTAGTAGTCGCGGTCGGAGTCGCGCTGCAGTTCGGCGTGGGTGCGTCCGCTGTGCTGCGCGAGCACCCGGTTGAGCGTGTCGCGCCAGCGGAGGATCTCCTTGGCGGCGATGGAGATGTCGGAGGTCTGTCCGCCCGCGCCGCCGCTGGGCTGGTGGATCATGATGCGGGAGTTGGGCAGCGCGTGGCGCTTGCCCTTCGTGCCGGCCGAGAGGAGGACGGTGGCCATGCTGGCGGAGAGCCCGATGCAGTAGGTGTTCACCTCGCAGCTGAGGAAGTTCATCGTGTCGTAGATCGCCATGCCCGCGGTGACCGACCCGCCGGGGGAGTTGATGTAGACGTGGATGTCCTTCTTGGGGTCCTCCATCTGGAGGAAGAGCATCTGGGCGATGACGGCGTTGGCGACGTCGTCGTAGATGGGCGAGCCGAGGAAGATGATGCGGTCCTTCAGCAGGCGGCTGTAGATGTCCCACGCCCGTTCGCCTCGGGCGTCGCGTTCGACCACGTTGGGGATGATGTAAGACATGGATGGCTGGTCGGACGAGAGTGTGCCCGGGACTCAGGCTTTCTCAACCTTGGTCGCGCCTTCGCCGGCCAGGACGAGGTCCAGGGCCTTGTTCAGCACCAGGTCCCGGCGGATTTCGGCGAGGCGCTGGCGGTCCTCGACGAGCTTCTGGGGGTCCATCTGGGCCCCGTAGGCGGCGCGCATGACGGCGGCGCTGAGCTCCTCGCGGGAGACCTCGACCTTGGACTCCTCGGCGATGCGGGAGAGGACGAACTGGGCGCGGACGCGGACGCCGGCGGCCTTGCGGGATTCGGCGAGGATCTCGTCGCGCTGGGCCTCGAGCTGCTCGGGGGAGGCGCCGGAGCGCATGCGCAGCTGGACGTACTCGGAGAAGAGCTCGCGCGCGACGGCGTCGACGGCCGACTCGGGGAGGGGGAAGTCGAGGCCGACGAGCAGCGCGTCGACGGCCTTCTCGCGGCGGGCGCGGTCGGCTTCCTGGCGGCGGTAGCCTTCGAGCCCCTTGCGGATCTGGGAGCGGAGCTCGGCCTCGTCGGCCACGCGGACGGCCTTGAAGAACTCCTCGTTGAGCGCGGGGACGGCCTTGCGGCGCACTTCGAGCGCCTCGATCGAGTAGGAGGCCTGCTTGCCGCGCAGGGCCTCGCGCTCGTGGTCGGCGGGGAAGGTGTGGACGGCCGCGGCCTTGTCTCCGGCCTTGAGGCCGACGAGCGCCTTGGCGACGGCGGGGATGGCGACGATCTCGCCTTCGGCGCCGGCCTCCTCCCAGGCGGAGTCGGCATGGCCGAGGGTCTTGGCCTCGGGGTCGAGCTCGCTGACGGCGCGTCCGTCGACCGTTCCGGTGTAGGTGATGCGCACGTAGTCGCCCTTGGCGGCGGCCTCGTCGATCTTCTCGTAGCGAGAGCGCTTTGCACGTTCCTTCGTCAGGTGCTCCTCGACGTCCGCATCGCTGACCGTCACGGCCTCCTCGGGGATCCGGACGGACTTCCAGTCGGGGGTCTTGAACTCGGGGACGATGTCGACCTCGTAGCGGATGACGACGTCCTTGCCGGTGGCGGAGTCGTCGCGATGGACGTCCGTCAGCCCGTAGAGGGTGAAGGACTTCTCCTCGCCGATGCGGGCGTAGCCCTTGGAGAGCAGGCGCTGGCTGAGCTCATCGGCGAAGGCCTTGCCGTACTTGCCCCGCCCGCTGGGCTCGGGGGCCTTGCCCGGACGGTAGCCGCGGAGGGAGGCCTCGCGCATGAAGCCGCGCACGACCTCCTGCTCGGCGGCGGCGACGTCGGCGGCGGGGATCGTCACGGTGACGCTCCGGCGGGTCGGGTTGGTGACGGCGATCTTCAGTTCCATGTTCAGCGTTGGGAGGGTTCCGCCCCGGCCCGGGGCGCGGGGGGAGAATGTCCGAGCAAAGGGAAGGGCACCCTTCGGTCAACAGCGGAGGCGGGCCGTTTTCAGCTCTTTCCGGCCAGCTTGCGCTTGAGCCGGGGCAGCACGCAGCGGGGGACGAAGGCCGCGGCCTGGGAGAGCCGGTGGCGGGCGATGTCCTTCACGAAGCTGGAGGAGGTGACGAACTGGTCCTGGCTGGGCATGAGCACCACCGTCTCGATCTCGGGGGCCATCAGCCGGTTGGCGTGGGCCAGGTCGAACTCGAACTCGAAGTCGCTGAACTTGCGGAGGCCGCGGATGATGGCGGCCGCCCGGTGCCGGCGGGCGAACTCGACGGTGAGCCCGTCGAGCTCGCGCACCTCGACGCCGCGCAGGCCCCGGCACGCCTCGCGCGCCATGGACAGGCGTTCGGCCAGGCTGAACCACGGATGCTTGGCGTCGCTCGCGGCCACGGCGACGATCACGCGGTCGAAGAGCCGGGCGGCGCGGCGCAGCACGTCGAGGTGGCCCTTGGTCACGGGGTCGAAGGTGCCGGGGTACACGGCGGTGCGTCGCTGGCGGGCCATCGTTTTCCTGTTGCGGCTCACTCTCACGCGGGAACATCCTCGCCGCAAGCCCGCATGCAGCTTCTCCGCCAAGTGCCCAACA
>JBJTIX010000013.1:0-3404 GCA_046095205.1 Opitutia bacterium | reverse complement strand
AGCCGATTCCCCCGCCGCGCCGGCCTTCAAGACCGCCACGACCAAGGGTGAGCGCAACGTCGGCAAGTTCGCCGCGTCCGTCGACGTGCTGGCGATGATGGTCTCGCTCGGAGCCGCGATCTTCCTCGCGCTCGAGCTTTTCGTGAAGACCAAGGGCAGCTGAACTTTCCATGGCATCCCCCCTCATCGCCAACCTGGACTCATCCAGTTTCGAGTCCGCCATCAAGGAGTCGGGTACGCCCGTGCTCGTCGACTTCTGGGCCACCTGGTGCGGGCCCTGCAAGCAGCTCGGTCCGGTCCTGGACCAGCTGGCCGAGGAGATGAAGGGCTCCGCCACCATCGCCAAGGTGGATGTGGACACGAACCAGGGCCTGGCCCAGCAGTTCGGCATCACCTCCATCCCGGCCCTGATCCTCTTCAAGAACGGTCAGCCGGTCGAGAAGCTCATCGGAGCCAGGCCGAAGGGCGACATCGCCGCCTTCATCCGCAAGCACCTCTGAGCCTGCCTTTCAGGCAAAGCAAAAGGCCCGGAAACTCCGGGCCTTTTCATTTCGCCGTGAGGCGGAGGGTCACTTCGCCAGCGGATGGGCGTCCAGGATCTCCTTCGGGGTGTACTGCCCGCGGGCGCCGATCTCCTTGCGGGCGGCGGCCACGGCGGTGTCCATGACGGGCTCGGCGGCGTTGCCCCAGGCGGAGCGCACGTAGGTCGCGATGTGCGCGATCTGGGCGTCCTTCAGGGCGACTCCGACGTTCGGCATGTTGCCGTTGTACTTCGCGCCGGCGACCTCGACCTCGCCGGCCATGCCCGCGAGGATGATCTTGATGATGCGCTTCTCGTCGCCCGAGACCCAGGGGGACTTGGCGAGGGGCGGGAACGCGCCCGGAAGCCCCATGCCGGTCGGCTGGTGGCAGGCGGCGCAGTTTGCCAGATAGAGCTTCTCGCCCTTGGCGGCGTCGGGCTCGAAGACGGCCGGCCCCACGGAGGCGGTGGCCACGGGGGCGTCGAGGTCGAAGGCCGAGGCCGAGAAGCCGCGGGAGTTGCGGGTGAGGTAGAGCCCGGCCCAGAAGCCGAAGGCGCAGAACAGGAAGACCACGAAGATCGGGGTCATCGAGAAGCCCTGGGCGGGCTCCTGCTTGTCGCGGGCGATCTGGGAGTGCACCTCGACGAGACGTCCGTCGGAGAACCCTTCTTGGCCGGGGCCACCCTGTCGGGGCCGGTTGCGGTCGGAATGGCGGTTACGGTCGTTCATGGTGTCACTTCAGAGGGGCCTCGGGGGAGGAGTAGTCCTGGCGGAGGGAGCGCAGGTAGGCGGCCAGGGCGAGAGCGCGCTCGCCGGGCTTGCCGTCGCTTCCGTACTGCAGGCCGGCGGCGTGGGAGGGCTGGCGGAGCACGGCGTGCACGTCGGCCTCCGACTTGGCACGGGCGCCGTAGTTGGCCAGGTCGGGACCGATGCGCCGGTCGCCGAGCAGCACGACGGGCTGCAGGACGTAGTCGCGCGCCACGGAGGGACGCGAGCCGAGGCCGGAGGCGATGTCACGGCCCTGCCCCGCAGGACGGACCTGCTGGGTGTGGCAGCTCACGCAGCCGAGCGAGAGGTAGACCTCCCTGCCCTGCACGGCCTGTCCGGGCTCGAGGGGCGGCATGAGCGGACCGCCCTCTTCGGCGGGGGCGCGTCCGAGGGACCCGAGCTGGGCCTGCGAACCGACGACGAGCCCGGCGAAGGGCAGCGCGGTGGCGGCCAGGGCGCCGAGGACGAGGTAACGGAAGTTCTTCATGACGTTGGTTCAGTCGTGAGCGTGATGGGTTTCGATCGCGGGCGAACCGCCGATCAGGGCGGCGAAGGCGTTGCCGGTGAAGGCGAGGTGCCCGAGGACCAGCAGCGTGGCAGAGCACACGCCGAGGAAGCCCATGTCGGAGGAGCGTCCGCCGACCTGGGCGAAGGCCGCGACCAGCGTGCCGACGGCCCCGAGGAAGGAGGCCCAGAAGTGGACGTGGATGGCTCCGGCGGAAGGCCAGCGCCCGCCCGCGACGCGGGGCAGCGCGGCGTAGGCGGCGCCGAAGACGCACATGCTCACGCCGGCGTAGAGCAGCAGGGCGTTCTGCCCGTCGGCGAAGCTCGTGAAGCGGAGTCCGGCGCTGACCGACCGGTCCGAGGCCCAGGCGGCGAGCACCAGCGAGGCGAGGATGGCGACCACGCCGATCGAGATGAAGCGGAGCGAGGTGCTGTTCCAGGCCCGGGACCAGCCGCCGTCCTGCGACAGCGCCCCGACCAGATTGAGCGCGACCAGCAGGGCCGGCACGAGCATCATGACCGAGCCCACCACCCCGGCGGACTGGATCCACAGCGGCACCGGCGAGCCGATCAGGGACGCGGGGGCGGTCCAGCCGGCGAAGAGGAAGTAGGTCCAGAAGGCGACCGACGCGAGGTAGTAGGCGTGCAGGGGGCGGCCGAGCACCTTCGAGACGAAGTAGTAGCCGAAGCCCAGCGCCGAGCCGCCGAGCCAGAGCAGGGAGACCGTGCGCACGTACCAGGAGTGGACGACGGCCTGCACCACGCCGGAGGCGGGGGCCCAGACGAGGGTCGCCTGGGCGAGCAGGAAGGCCAACAGGAAGGCGACGGACGCGCCGACCACGAACCACTGCGCGGCGAAGTTGTGACCGGTGGGACGCTTCGCGTAGGCGACGACGGGCCAGAGGCCGACCAGCGCGAAGGAGGCGGCCAGAGCGGCGCCGGCGCCGGCGGGGAAGTCGAGCAGCGCGTAGGCGCCCGGCCCGTTCACGATGACCGAGACCGTGCACCAGCCGAGGGTGAGGTTCCAGAACACGCCGCCGATGAGGGCCATCCAGCCGTTGCGGATCTCGAACCTGCCGAGCTGGGCGAGCAGCCAGAGGTTGAGCGCGAAGAGCGCGTTGCCGGCCCAGCCGTAGACGACGGCGTTGCGCGCGGCGGCCTCGAGGCGGCCGTGGGCGAACCATTCGCAGGAGCCGAGCCCGGCGGGCATGAGCTTGAGGGCGGCGAGCAGCGAGAACGCCGAGCCCAGCGTCAGCCAGAGGGCGGCCGAGCCGAACAGGAGGAGGAAGGAGCCGCGGAGGGGGGCGTCGACGCGCGACACGCGGGAGCGGTCATCGTCGGGGCGGGCGGGTCTGTTTTCCTGTGTCATTGGAAGTTGGTTCACTTGATACCGAGTTCGGCGGTGTTCCAGGGCGCGGCGCGCGTGCCGGAGGCGTCACGCACGGCCTTGACCTGCGCCGGGGTGACGGCGGAGGCCTTGTTGCCGAAGCTCTGGCGGACGTAGGTGAGGACGTCCGCGATGTCGGCGTCGGAGACGCCCGCGACCGGCGGCATCATGCTGTTGTAGGTCATGCCGTTGACGGTGATCGGGCCCATGAGGCCCTGGAGGAT
>JBJTIX010000012.1:0-12950 GCA_046095205.1 Opitutia bacterium | reverse complement strand
CATTCCCGCCACGCCCGAGGGCCTGGCCAGGGCCGCTTCGCTCCTGCGCGCCGGCGAGTGCGTGGCGCTGCCCACGGAGACGGTCTACGGTCTCGCCGCCGATGCGCTCGATCCGGCCGCCGCCGCCAAGGTCTTCGCGATCAAGGGCCGCCCGCTCATCGATCCGCTCATCGTCCACGTGCCCGACCTCGCCGCCCTGGCGCGCGTCGCCGAGCCGGATCCTCGGCTGGAGAAGCTGGCCGTGCTCTGGCCGGGTCCGCTCACGGTCGTGCTCCGCCGTCGCCGGGAGGTGCCGGACGTCGTGACCGCGGGGCTGGACACCGTCGCGGTGCGCATCCCCGCCCATCCGGTCTTCCGCGAGGTGCTGCGGCTCTCCGGTCTCGCGCTCGCCGCGCCCAGCGCGAACCCCTTCGGCTACGTCAGCCCGACCCGCGCCGCGCACGTGACCGACTCGCTCGGCGCGCGCTGCCCGTGGGTCGTGGACGGCGGTCCTTGCGAGCACGGGCTGGAGTCGACGATCGTCGACCTCTCGGCCCCGGGCACCGCGCGGCTCCTCCGCCCCGGACCGATTCCGCTCGAGCGCCTGCGCGGGCTGCTCGGCGAAGTCGCCGTTACCGGACGCTCCGCGGACCAGTCCTCCGCCCAGGCCGCGCCGGGCATGCTCGACCGCCACTACAGCCCCGCCACGCGCCTGCGCCTGTTTCCCGCCGGCGGGTCGCCCGGCGCGGTCGGCCCGCGCGAGGCGGTGATGTTCGTGCGTCGCCGGCCGGGGACCGACGGCCCCGGCGTCTTCCACCTCTCCGAGTCCGGCACGGTCGAGGAGGCCGCGCACAACCTGTTCGACCTGCTGCGGCGCCTCGACGCGCGCGGCCACGCGCTCATCCACGCCGAGCTGGCGGAGCCCGCCGGCGTCGGCGCCGCGTTCAACGACCGCCTCGCGCGCGCCGCCGCCCGCTGAACGTGCAGACGCTCCTCGAGGCCCTCCGCAAGTCCGCCGAATTCCTCGCGCGCAAGGGCCTGGAGCGGCCGCGGGTCGAGGCCGAGCACGTCTTCGCCGCCGCGCTCGGGCTGAAGCGGCTGGACCTCTACCTCCAGTTCGAGCGTCCGCTCACCGCCGAGGAGGAGGCCCGCCTGCGCGGGCTCATCGTCCGGCGGGGCAACCGCGAGCCGTTGCAGCACGTCGTCGGGCGCGCCGAGTTCCGCGGGCTCACGCTGCGCTGCGACGCGCGCGCCCTCGTCCCGCGCCCCGAGACCGAGGAGCTCGTCGACCTCGCGCTCGCGCTGTTCCCCGCCGACCGCGAGGTGCGCGCGCTCGACCTGGGCACGGGCACGGGAGCGATCGCCCTCGCCCTCGCCGCCGAGCGTCCCGCCTGGCGCGTGTCGGCCGTCGACCGCTCGCCCGAGGCGCTCGCCCTCGCCCGCGAGAACGCCGCCGCCTGCGGCCTGGCCGGCCGCGTCGAGCTGGCCGCGTCGGACTGGTTCTCGGAGGTGCGCGACGCCTACGACCTCGTCGTCTCAAACCCGCCCTACCTGACCGAGGCCGAGCTCGCCACGGCCGAGCCCGAGGTGCGCGAGCATGATCCGCGCTCAGCCCTGGTCGCCGCCGAAGACGGAATCGCCGACCTCCGACGCATCCTGACCGAGGCGCCGAAGTTCCTCCGCCCCGGCGGCTGGGTCCTCCTCGAGACCGGCACGGACCATCACCCCGCCCTGACCGAGCTCTCCGCACGCCTCGGGTACGCCGAGTCGGGCGGCCTGCCCGACCTGTCCGGCCGGCCCCGTTTCTGGAAGGCCCGCCACGGCGCCTGAGCCCCGTCCGCATCCCGTCCTTGCCCGAAGGGGCACCTTGCGTCTTTAGTCTGCCGTCATGTCGCAGCCCGGAGCCAAGCCCAAGACCGCCATCACCCCGACCCGCGCCGAGGACTACCCCGAGTGGTACCTCCAGGTCATCCGTGCCGCCGAGCTCGCCGAGAACAGCCCCGTCCGCGGCTGCATGGTGATCAAGCCCTGGGGCTACGCTCTCTGGGAGAACATCCAGCGCGACCTTGACGCCCTCTTCAAGGAGACCGGCCACGTCAACGCGTACTTCCCGCTCTTCATCCCCGTCAGCTACATCCAGAAGGAGGCCGCGCACGTCGACGGCTTCGCCAAGGAGTGCGCCGTCGTCACCCACTCGCGCCTCGAGGCCGGACCGGACGGCAAGCTCGTCCCCGGCGGCGAGCTCGAGGAGCCCCTCATCGTCCGCCCGACCTCCGAGACCATCATCGGCGAGACCTACGCCAAGTGGGTCCAGTCCTACCGCGACCTCCCCATCCTCATCAACCAGTGGGCCAACGTCGTCCGCTGGGAGATGCGCACGCGCCTCTTCCTCCGCACCGCCGAGTTCCTCTGGCAGGAGGGCCACACCGTCCACGCCACCGAGGCCGAGGCCGTCGAGGAGACGCACCGCATGCTCGAGGTGTACGCCGACTTCGCCGAGAACTACATGGCCATGCCCGTGATCAAGGGCCGCAAGACCGAGGGTGAGCGCTTCCCCGGCGCGGTGGACACGCTCTGCATCGAGTCGATGATGCAGGACCGCAAGGCCCTCCAGGCCGGCACCTCGCACCACCTCGGCCAGAACTTCGCCAGGTCCTGCAACATCCAGTTCCAGGACGCCCAGGGCGTCCAGCAGTTCGCCCACACCACCTCGTGGGGCGTCTCCACGCGCCTCATCGGCGGCATGATCATGACGCACTCCGACGACGACGGCTTCGTCGCGCCGCCCCGCCTCGCGCCGCAGCACGTGGTCATCTGCCCCATCTACAAGGACGAGGCCGGCAAGGCCGACATCCTCGCCTACTGCGAATCGCTCCGCAAGGAGCTCGCCGCCCAGCGCTTCCACGACCGCAAGGTCGTCGTGACCGTCGACAACCGCGACATCCGCGGCGGCGACAAGGCCTGGGGCTGGATCAAGAAGGGCGTGCCCCTGCGCGTCGAGGTCGGCCCGCGCGACTTCGCCGCCGGCTCGGTCTTCGTCGCCCGCCGCGACACCGGCGAGAAGGCCGGCGTGCCGCGCGCGGAGTTCGTCGCCACGGTCGTCCAGCGCCTGCAGGCGATCCAGGACAACCTGCTCGCCCGCGCCAAGGCGCACCGCGAGGCCAACACCCGCGTCATCGACTCCTGGGACGAGCTCAAGGCCTACTTCACGCCCAAGAACGCGGAGCGCCCCGAGGTCCACGGCGGCTTCGCGCTCTGCCACTGGAACGGATCGAAGGAGGTCGAGCGCCGTCTCAAGGAGGAGCTCAAGGTCACCATCCGCTGCATCCCGCTCGACGCCAAGGACGAGCCCGGGAAGTGCGTCGTGACCGGCGAGCCCAGCCCGCGCCGCGTGGTGATGGCGAAGGCGTACTGATTGGCGGGACCGATCAGAGGGGCAGGGACAGGGGCGGTCAGGCGCCGGTCGCGTCCGTCTCGCCGTCCTTGAACTTGAGGCGCAGGGCCTTGCCCTTGCGCACGTCCTTCGCCCGCGAGAGCACCTTGCCTTCGGCGTCGCGCACGATGGCGTAGCCGCGGGCGAGGGTGGATTCGAAGCCTGCCGCACGGAGGCGTTTCTCCAGCTGGCCGACCCGTTCGCGCGCGACCTGCAGCCGGGCCGACGGCGAGAGGCGGTGCAGCTCGCCGGAAAGCTCGGCGAGGCGGTGGCGCAGTTCGGCCATCCGCTCCTCGACCTGCCCGTCGAGGCGCTCTGCCAGCAGGTCGAGCTCCTGGAACAGCTCCCGCAGACGCGCCTGGGGCGAGAGCCGGGCCAGTTCCGCCGCCAGCAGGCGGACGCGTTCGCGCAGGCGCGCCTGCCCGGAGGCGATGAGTTCGGCCGCGGCGGTGGGCGTCTCGGCGCGCACGTCGGCGGCGAAGTCGCAGAGCGTGAAGTCGGTCTGGTGGCCCACCGCGGAGATCACCGGCGTCGTGCTGGCCACGACCGCGCGCACGACCTTCTCGTCGTTGAAGCCCCAGAGGTCCTCCATCGATCCGCCGCCCCGGCCCACGACGACGATGTCCACGTCGGGGATCGCGTTCGCGCGGGCGATGCCCTCGGCCACGGAGCCGGGACAGGTGTCGCCCTGCACCTTGGCCGGCACCAGCCACGCGTGGCCGGACCAGCCGCGTGTGCGCAGGACCTCGGTGAAGTCGTGCCACACCGCGCCCTGCGCCGAAGTGACGAAGGCCACGACCTCCGGACGCTCCGGCAGCGGACGCTTACGGGCGGCTTCGAAGAGCCCCTCGGCGGTCAGGCGCGCCTGCAGCTCCTTGAACCTCCGGAACAGGTCGCCTTCGCCCTCGGGGCGGACCGTGTCCGCGATGAGCGAGAGCTTGCCCGTCTTGCCGTAGAAGTCGGCCTTGCCCTTGACCACGATGCGCATGCCGTCGCTCAGGGCCGTCTTGAGCCAGCGTGCCTGGTAGGCGTAGAGGACGCAGGACACCGTCGACGATTCGTCCTTCAGCGTGAAGTAATGATGCCCGGAGGCGGAGTAGTGCTTGTGCCCGGAAACTTCGCCCGCGACCTCCAGCGCGCCCATCGCGGACAGGTGCCCCTTCAGGATCGCGGCGAGCTCGGTGACCGTGAGCGGGGCGGATTCGGGCATGGCAGGACTTATGGGCATGTCCGTGCAGTTTTCAACCCGAGTCCTCGCCCGCTCTTGCCACGGCTGACGCCCGGCTGTTTGATGGCGTCCATGCCCACCTCCCGCTCGTTCCGGATGCTCGTTGCCGCGGCCTGCCTTCCGACGGTCTGCGCCGCCGCCGCCATCACCACCACGGTGGACGTTGGCGACCCCGACCTGCTCGACAACCCGGTGATCTTTCAGGGCGGGACCTTTGCGCCCACACTCGACTGGATGATCGCGGGCGTGACAGTCCAGCCCGGCTTCACCGGCGCCATCAACACCGGCACGGCGCTGACGGGGGGTGACGTTCAGGTCGGCGGCGACCTCATCATCGGCGCGGGTTCGACCATGACCTTCGCGGGGGCCCGCTCGGTCGACGTGACGGGCGGCACCTCCGGCGCCGGACAGCTCATCATCACCGGCGGCAACCATCGCATCCAAGGGACCGCCGCGCACACGGGCGGCACGCAGGTCTCCGGCGGCTCGCTCACGCTGTCCGGCGCGACCTCCTTGCCCGCCACGGGCAACGTCGTCACCGCCGGCGGGGCGTTCATCCTGCCCAACAGCGGACTCGGCGGCGGAGCGGTCCGCAACTACGCGCAGACCTTCAGCATCGCCGGCACCGGGCCCGCGACCGGGCCCGCCGCGGGCGCCGCGCTCGTGCTCGGAACGGCCACGTCCTCCGACTCCATGAGCCTGAACGGAGCGGTGACCCTCACGGGCAACGCGACCATCCGCTTCGAGGGCCTTGACGGCGAGCAGCGCATCGCGGGCGCGATCAACGGCAATGCCGCGGGCCGCGTGCTCACCCTCGAAGTCGCCGCTGGGGCCAGCGGAGAGGTCGTCTCGGCCATCGGCGCCGTCAACGCCGTCTCCGTGGTCAAGACCGGCACGGGCACCCTCCGTCTAACGCCGGGCGCTTCGCTTTCCTCCGGCATCGCCGTGAACGCCGGCATCGTCGCTGTTTCCGTTGCGAACGCCCTCGCCGCCACCGGCAACACCGTCGCCTCCGGCGCAGGCCTCTCCTTCCTCAACAACGACATCGTCCCCATGACGATTTCCAGCGCGATCACCGCCGGCTCCGGCAACCCGGCGGTCAACGCGATCATCGGCTTCATCGATTTCGGTGGCGGAGGCGTCCTGCTTTCCGGACCCATTTCCGTCACGAGCAGGACTGCCTTTGACGTGCTCGCCGGCCAGGCGGCCATCACCGGCGCCCTGACGGTCGCCCCGGGCAGTCTGGTGATCGTCAGCACCGGCGCGGGTGCCGCCTTCAACTTCGCCAACGGGGCGGACAATGCGATCGGCTCCCTCGAGAAGGTGAATGCGGGCAGTTCCACCATCGCCTCCGGCACGGGCGTGACCGCCCCGGTCTCGATCCTCGGCGGCTCCCTCATCGTCAACGGCACGGTCACGGGCGACATCACCGTCGCGGCCGGCGCCCGCCTCGGCGGCTCCGGCGTGATCCGCGGCGACGTCACGGTCAACGGCACCTTCGCGCCCGGCAACTCGCCCGGCATCACCACCGTCGCCACGGGAGACGTCGTCTTCGCGCCGAACTCCGTCTTCGAGGCCGAGCTCGGCGGCGCCACGGCCGGCAACGGCGACGGCTTCCACGACCAGCTGCTGGTGCAGGCCGGCACCGTCACGCTCGGAGCCAACACGGTTTTGCAGGCCTTCCAGTGGGCGCAGGCGGCGCCCTTCACGCCCGTGCGCGGCGACGTCATGACCGTCATCCGGGCGTCCGGCGGCATCAACGGAGTCTTCTCCGACTTCGTCAACCAGAGCTACGCGACCTGGCTGCTGTATGACAACAACGCCACGCCCGCGCACACCGAGGGCCGGCTCTTCGGCACGGGGCTCCTCCGTGCGCAGACCTTCGCCGACTACTCGGCCGCCCACGCCGCGCTGCTCCAGCGCATCTGGGAGGCCTCGGTGACGGAGTCGAGCAGCTCCGCCCTCGCGGGCAACCCCGCCGGCTTCATCGACAGCAGCACCGGCACCGGCTTCGCCGCGCTCACCGTCCTTTCGGCGCCCCCGGTGGAGGACGCCGTCGCGCTGCTCGGCCCCGGCGCCCACCTGGCGGCCGACGACTACGTGCAGACGGTCATGCGCTCCCTGCAGGACGCCGACCGCAACGCGGTCGCCGTCTACGGTCAGGGCCCGTGGAGCCTCGCCGTCGGCTACGCCCGCGCCCAGCACGACTACGTCGGCGCCGAGCGTCCGGTCCTCGAGCATTCGCTCGCCGCCGACACGGCCTTCGCGTCCGTCACCCGGCGCGCCGGCTCCTGGTCCGTCGGCGGCTTCGTCGGCGCCAACACCGGCACGACCACCTACTCCGCCGGCAGCGCGGAGTATTCCGGACTGCTCCTCGGCGTCTCCGCCGCCGGGCGCGTCCCCGGCCGCCTCCCCCTTGACCTCCGGCTGTCCGCGGTCTGGGCTGACCTCTCGATGGACGCCTCGCGTAACACGTCCGCCGCCGACGGTGTCGGCGTGACGGGCGCGGGCGCCCAGGCCTGGGCCGAGCTCGAGGCGTGGAAGACGGCGCGCTGGACGTTCAGCCCCGCGGTCGGCCTGACCTACGGCCGCTCCGACGTCGACGGCTTCACCGAGACCGGCGGCGCCGCCTTGATCGTCGACCCCTTCGAGGCCGACTCCCTGCGCGGGTTCGCCGGACTCACCCTGCGGGGCATGGCCACCTCCGCGGCGGAGCTGTCCTTCACCGCCGGCTATGAGCACGAGTTCGCCCAGGACTCCCGCCGGGCGCACGGCACCTTCGTCGACATGCCCGCCGGCGGCATCTATCCCGACGCGGCCGACGCGACCTACGACGACCCCGTTGCGCGCGAAGGCACGCTCCTCTTCCTGGCCTCGCTCGGTTGGCGTCTTGCCAACGGCATGACCGCCCGCACGGGCCTCGAATACCGCGACGGCGGCGAGCGCGAGGGCTCCCTCCGCTTCAACGTCTCCGTCGGCCGGCGGTTCTGATGCGGATCGCGTTCGTCGGCACCGGCGTGATGGGGGCCAGCATGGCCGGGCATCTCCTGCGCGCCGGACACGAGCTCGTCGTCCACACCCGCACCCGCGCCAAGGCCGAACTCCTGCTCGCGGCCGGCGCTCGCTGGGCCGCTTCCCCCGCGGAAGCCGCCGACGGCGCCGAGGCCTGCATCTCGATGGTCGGTTACCCATCCGACGTCGAGGATGTCTGGCGCGGGTTCATGGCGTCGGCCCCGCGCGGCTGCCTGCTCGTCGACATGACCACCTCCAGCCCCGCGCTCGCCCGCCGGCTCGCCGCCGACGCCGTCGCCCGCGGCCTGCGCCCCCTTGACGCGCCCGTCTCCGGCGGCGACCGCGGCGCGCGGGAAGGCACGCTCACCATCATGACCGGCGGGAGTGCGGAGGACCATGCCGCCGCCACGCCGATCTTCTCCCTCATGGGCCGCACCGTCGAGCGTCTCGGCGGTCCCGGCGCGGGCCAGCTCTGCAAGCTCGCGAACCAGATCGCCGTCGCCTCCGGCATGGTCGCCATGACCGAGACCCTCGCCTTCGCGAAGGCCGCCGGCCTCGACCTCGCCGCCGTGCACCGCGCCGTGTCCGGCGGCGCCGCGGGCAGCTGGCCGATGACGAACCTCGCCCCCCGCGTCCTCCGCGGCGACTTCGCCCCCGGCTTCTACGCCAAGCACCTCGTCAAGGACCTCGGCCTCGCGCTCGAGACCGCGCGGGAGGCCGGTCTGGAGCTGCCCGGCCTGGAACTGGCCGCGCGGCTCTACGACCGCGTCGTCGCCGCGGGCGACGGCGACCTCGGCACGCAGGCCCTCGCGCGGCGCTACTTCGGGCTGGCCTGAGCTCAGTCTGCGGGCACTGCCCGCAGCTGCACGCTGTCGATGACCTCCGGCCCGAGGATCACGTTGGTCACGATGACCATCATCTGCCCCGGACGGCAGCGGCCCGCGTCGCGCAGGCGGCGGAGCGCCGCGACCACGTTGTCGTTGGCGCGCGGCGAGAATTCGGTGAGGAAGGACTCCACGCCCCAGAGCAGCGACATCTTCCGGTGCACCAGCGGGTCCTCCATGAAGGCGTAGACCGGGACGCCGACCGCGCGCATCGCGGAGAGGTTGCGGGGCACGTCGCCGTTGCGCGTGAACGCCACGACGCCGGCGCCGGGGATGTCCTGCGCCAGGCCCGCCGCGGCGCGGATCAGCTTGATCTTGGGCGACTCGTCCGCCTGCTCCTCGGCCAGCCGGCGGGGCAGGGTGCGTTCGACCGTGGCGGCGATGCGGGCCATGACTTCGACGCACTTCACCGGATGGCGGCCCGTCGTGGTCTCGCCCGAGAGCATGACCGAATCGGCCAGCTCCAGCGCGGCGTTGGCCACGTCGGTGACCTCGGCGCGCGTCGGCACCGGGGCCTGGATCATGGACTCCAGCATGTGCGTGGCCACGATGACCGGCTTGCGGGCGGCGATCGACATCGCGACCGCGCGCCGCTGCACCAGGGGCAGCGTCTCGTAGGGGATCTCGATGCCCAGGTCGCCGCGCGCGACCATCAGGGCGTCGGACGCGTCAAGGATGGCGCCCAGATGCTCGATGGCGGACTGGTCCTCGATCTTGGCGATGATGCCGGCCTTCGAGCCGTGCTTGGCCAGCAGGCCTCGGAGGGCGACCACGTCGGCCGCCTCGCGCACGAAGGAGAGGGCGAAGAAGTCCACGCCGAGCTCGCAGCCGACGGCGACGTCGGCGCGATCCTTGTCGGTCAGGGCGGGGAGGTCCACCTTCACGCCCGGCAGATTCACGTGGCGCCGACTGCCCAGGGGACCGGGCTGTTCGACCTTGCAGCGGAGGCGGTCCTTGCGGGCGTCGGTGACGCGCAGCTGGATGAGGCCGTTGTCCACGAGCACGAGCCCGCCGACGGGCACGGCCGTGACGATCTTGGGATAGTTGGTGGGAATGCCCAGCACGCCCGCCTCCGCCGGGTCGTCGGCGGAGCCGAGCACGTCCACCGTCTGGCCCGCGGTCAGCTGGATCGGCTCGGTGCGCGTGCCCGTGCGGATCTCCGGTCCCTTGATGTCCATCATGATGCCGGGCTCGCGGCCCGCGCGGCGTCCGACTTCGCGGACCTTGGCGACCGTGCGGCGGACCCAGTCGTGGTCGGCGTGGGCCATGTTGAGGCGCACCACGTCGCCGCCCGCGCGGACCACCGCTTCCAGGGTCTCCTCGGACTCCGTCGCCGGTCCGATGGTGAACGTTATCCGCGTGTGGCGTAACGGCTGCACGCCGTAATGAGGGGAAATGACGTCCGACGATGCAAGGAAAAGCGGGTCGGGGCGTTTAACTCATGGCGCGCAGGCGCTTGCGCCGCGGGTCAGCCCCTCAGCTGCGCGATGACGTCCCGGCGCGTCCGCATTCTCTCCTCGAAGAACGTCACCTGTTCGAAGGGCCAGGGCTCGTCCGGCAGGATTTCCCAGCGCGGGTGCGCCGCGAGGGCCTCGCAGGTCCATGCGTGGTAGCCCGCGTCGTCGGTGCGGAAGTGCAGCCTTGCGCCGGGCGCGGACCTCGTCGCAAGGGCCGTGAGGCTCTCCGGCTGGATGAAGCGGTTCTTGTGGTGCTTCTTCTTGGGCCAGGGGTCGGGGTAGAGGATGAACGTCCGTGCCGCGAGCGCGCCCTCTGGCAGGGCGTCGAGGAACTCCGTGGCTTCCGCCTTGAGGAACGTCTTGTTCGTCAGGCCCGCCTTCTCCTTCTTACGGAGCGCCTTCTCGATCCGGTCGGAGATGAGGTCGATGCCCACGCAGGTCTCTTCCGGGCGGGCCGCCGCGTAGGCCGCCAGCCAGTGGCCGTGCCCGCAGCCCAGCTCGAAGGTGAAGCGCGGCCGGCCCGCCAGGGCCGCGGCCAGCGTCCCGGCCAGCAGGCGAACCCGGTCGGCCCGGCGGGCTTCCGCCCACTCCCTCCCCATGACCTTGCCGGTGTGCATGCAGGACGCAGGAAGCCCGCGGGAGGCGGGGAAGGCAAGGCGGAGGAGGCGCCCCTGCGAATAACTCGTCCTTCACTCCGGCCGCGGGCTGCCGTCTCCTGCGTCATGGCCAAGGTCGACATCGACGTCGTGCAGCGCGTGCTCCAGGAGAACGGCGTGGACGTGCGCCTCGACGCCGAGATTCTCCGGCAGATCCGCGACGTCGCCGCCGAGGACGCCGTGGAGCGCGAGAAGCCGGTCAAGAAGCAGCACCTCGTGCTCGTGAGCGAACCCGAGGAGGGTCTGCCGAAGGACCTCGTCGGCTGGGTCGTCCAGCTCCCCGAGGATGACGACCCCCGTGACGTCGCCGGCAAGATCGCCGACGCCGCCTCGACCTTCAACTCCTCGCCCAAGGGGCAGCGCCTGCCGGTGAAATCCTTCGGCGACGCCTGCCAGAGCCTGCCCGCCAAGGCGCTCAAGGAGCGCGATGTCTGGATCCGGACCCGCGAGCCCGTGCGGGTCATCGCGGTCAAGAACAGCCTGGGACGCCGCCGCTCGGCCGACTGAAGGCCCTCGCGGGGCGGTTTGGCGGGCCTAAAGGCCGTTTTGCGACGGTGAAAGGACTCGCATCCTCCCCGCGACGACACACGATGCGCACTTCATGAAGTTCAGGAATTTCCCGATCTACCGCATCGAGTGGGTCACGTCCGCCTTCCTGCTCGGCACCGCGCTGCTCGCCGTCACGGTCGTCCCCTGGTTCCTCTGGAACCACTACTCCGACGTCCAGGGCTGGGGCTTCATCTGGAGCCTGTTCGTCTTCTACTACTTCGCCACCGGCTTCGGCATCACCCTGGGGTACCATCGGATGTTCTCCCACCTGTCCTTCCGGGCCAAGTGGCCCGTGAAGCTGTTCGTGCTCCTCTTCGGCGCGGCCTCCTTCGAGAACTCGGCCCTGGACTGGTCGGCCGACCACCGCATCCACCACAAGCACGTCGACGAGGACGAGGACCCCTACGACATCTCCAAGGGCTTCTTCTACGCCCACATCGGCTGGCTGCTCTTCCGCCTCAAGCCCAAGCCGCCCGTCAACAACGTCAAGGACCTCGAGGCCGACCCCCTCGTGATGTGGCAGCACCGCTACGTCCACTGGATCGGGCTTACCGTCGGCTTCATCGTCCCGGCCCTCCTCGGCTGGGCCTACGGCTCCCTCATGGGCTTCACCAGCCCCGGGATGACGGCCCTCGCCTGCTTCCTGCTGGCCGGACTCCTCCGCGTGGTCGTGGTCCAGCAGGCCACGTTCTGCATCAACTCCCTCTGCCACATGGTCGGCCGCCAGCCCTACTCGACCACGCACAGCGCCCGTGACAGCGGCGCCGTGGCGCTCATCACCTTCGGGGAGGGGTACCACAACTACCACCACGAGTTTCAGCACGACTACCGCAACGGCGTGAAGGGCTGGCAGTACGACCCCACCAAGTGGATCATCTGGGGCCTCTCCAAGGTCGGCCTGACCTCCGAGCTGCGCCGCGTGCCCGACTCGCGCATCATGGCCGCCGAGCTCAAGGAACGCAGCCTGACGCTCGGACGCGACATCGACACGCTGGCCGCCCGTCTCGACGCCCGCACGCGCGAGGTCAAGGCCCGCACGATCGCCGCCGCCCACGAGCTCGCCCGCGAGCTGGCCGTCCGGGCCGAGGCCCTCAAGGAGGCCGCCGCCTCCAAGGCCGAGGTCGGCCGTGAGACGATGGCGGAGCTGCGCGGCCTGCTCAACCAGGCCGCGGCCCACCTCGAGGCGCTGCGCCGGGCCGACGCCGGTTCGGCCGCCTGAGCCTCAGGAGCCCAGTTCGCCGAAGAGCCGGAGCACCCGCTCCTCGATGAGGGGCAGGACCTCCTCGGGCTGCGCGCAGTCGATGTCGTGCATCGCCCAGTACTCGATGCGGTCCGCCCATTCGGGGTGGGCCTTCAGCATCATGGCGTGATGCTCGTCGCGCTTGAGCGCGATGGTGCGCCGCGCCCGCCCCAGGTCCTCCTCCCTCAGCTGCACGGGCGCCACGCCCGTCAGGTGCAGGGGCACGCCGAGCTCGCCCAGGCGGCGGGCGGTGTCGGGGGAGAGGGGGGTCGGTTCGTCCGCCACGAGGGAGGTCAGCAGGCCCCGGGAGAAGGCCCGGAAGGGAGACCCCAGGCGGCCGGCGTGCCAGTTGAAGACGGCCTCGGCATGGCGGCTGCGGTAGAAGTTGCCCGTACAGACGAAGAGCACCATCGGGCCAGAATCTGCGCTTGTGCGTTGCGTCATGCGGCGTAAAGTCCCCCGCAATCTACCCAACCCGCCATGGCACGCAAACTGTTCGTCCTCACCGCCCT
>JBJTIX010000011.1:0-2061 GCA_046095205.1 Opitutia bacterium | reverse complement strand
GCGTATGAAGATGTATTCCCGGGTGTTGGCCAGGGCCCAGGCGATGTCGGTCAGCCAGAGTCCTACCTCCATCGCCTTGAGGGCGGCGGCCGACTCTTCGGCGGTCGGGTTGCGGGAGAGGAAGGAGAGGTAGAGCGAACGGATCTGGTCGTACTTCGTGCCCTCCTTGCCCGCGGTGACCACCGCATGGTTCTTGGCGTCGGTCAGAAGTCGGGCGACGGGTCCGTTCATCATCTGGAGCACCTGGGGCACGCTTCCGTCGAAAGTGGACGAGTTGGACAGCAGACGGTCGCCCTGCCCGAAGACGCGCAGGAAATGGGTCTCCGGGGCGGGCTGAGGAAGCTCGCTGGCGCGGGCCAGGAGGAGACCCTGCCGGGTCTGGGGCTTCTCGCCGTCATATCCGCTCTTGAGGCCGGCCTCGCTTCCGCCCCCGCCCGTCTTGGACCCGCTGTTGGGGCGCATGCCGCGCATCTTCTCCGCGGCGACCTTGATGGAGGCAACGGTCATGGAGCCCTCGGGCAGGGCCATCGGCTTGAGATCCTCCGAACGGCGCAGCAGGATGTTGTCGGCAGTGGGGCCGACGGCCGCCACGACGAGGCTGTCCCAGACCTGCTCGGCCGACAGACGGCGCACGAGCGGGCCGTTGAAGAGATAAGGGCCCTTGGCAAGGTCGGGGTGCGGGGACGCCGCGCTCTGGTAGGTCCGGGAGTTGAAGACCACGCGCTGGAATTCGCGGAGGTCGAAGCGGGCCGCGCGCATGCCCTGGGTGAGGTGGGCGAGCAGCTGCGGGTTGCTGGCCGCGGTGACGTCGTCGATGTCGTCCACGGGCTCCTTCACGGCCAGGCCGAAATTCTTACGCCAGATGCGGTTCGCGATGTTGGTCGCGAAACGGGGGTTCTCCGGGCTGGTCAGCCAGCGTGCGAACTCATCGCGGAGCTGTACGGGAGACTTGGTGTTGACCGAGTAGATCTGGCGCTTCGTGTCGCCGGCGTCCCACTCGATCAGCGACGGCTTCACGGGGTCGCCCGGCTTGGCGTCGTCGTACTTGTAGTCCTTGGGGAAGGTCAGCTTGTTCTGCGGGCCGTCGGAAAGACGCAGCGAGTTGATCTCGCCCAGCACGCGGAGGAAGGCCTTGTTCAGGCCGGAGTCGGCCCGCGCCACCTTGCGGATCTCGCCGATCATCGCCTCGTTCCTCATGTCCGTGGCCCCCAGGAAGGACGCCATCTCGTAGAACTGCCGCTGGGACCAGTCGGCCAGGGGGTGGTCGTGGCACTGCGCGCACGACATGTTCGACCCGAGGAAGGTCGTGATGAGGTTGGACACCCCGTCGAGCGGCATCTCGGCGTCAAAGAGGAGGAAGCCGGCCGCGCCGTTGTCCAGCATGCGCCCGTCGGCGGTGATCATCTCGCGGACCATCACGTCCCAGCCGGCGTTGGATGCGATCCGGGCCTTGAGCCAGTCCTCGAAGGCGAAGGCGGGCAGACGCTTGCCGAGGATGTCCTTGGCCCTGAGCAGGTCGGCCATCCAGTTGTACATCTGGAGGGAGTAGGCAGGGGAGTTGAGCAGGGCGTCGATGAGGCGCGCCCGGCGGTCGGGCGAGGCGTCCGCCAGGAACGCCTTGGCCTCGTCGGCGGTCGGGGCCCGGCCGGCGACGTCCACGTAGATCCGGCGCAGGAACTCCTCGTCGGTGGCCGGACGGTTCGGCTTCTGACCCTCGGCCGTGAGGCGGGCGAGCACGATGCGGTCGATGTCGGCCGCGGCGGCGTCGACGACGGAACGGGGGAAGCCGCCCTTCTGCCGGCCGGCGCAGGCCTTGGCGAAGTCGCGGTCGTCAGGGGAGAGGATCGTGAGGCTGAAACGGTAGTTGCGGCCGTCCTTCGTCTGGAGCGAGACGATGTCCCCGGAAAGTCCGCAGAACATGGCGTCGACCTTGCGGCCCTCGACGTCGGTCCAGAGGTGCCAGATCTGCGGGCGGTCCTCCACGGGCCGCACGGGCGCGGTGGCCACGGCCTCGACGGGGGCGGCCGGCTTGGCGGACGCCTTGGCGGCCTTCTTCTTGGC
>JBJTIX010000010.1:0-12599 GCA_046095205.1 Opitutia bacterium | reverse complement strand
CGCCCCCAGCTGGCCAATCCCGAGCGCGCCCCGAACGCCCTCCTCTGGGGGCACGACGGCTGGCTGTACGTCGGCGCGATGACCGCGCGCTTCCGTCCCGACGAGGGCCGGTGGATCCGTGACACGAGCAACTTCCGCGGCCAGTGGGGCCTGTCGCAGGACGACTACGGCCGGCTCTACTCCAACAACAACAGCGACCTCCTGCGCGTCGACGTCGTCAACTCCGGCTACCTCTTCCGCAACCCCAACCTCGGGCGCACCACCGGCCTCAACACCAAGGCGGCCGCCGAGCAGACCGTCTGGCCCGCCCGCGTGAACCCGGGCATCAACCGCGGTTACCGTCCGGAGATGCTCCGCGACCACCGGCTGAAGGAGTGCACCGCGGCCTGCGGGCCCTGGGTGTACCGCTCCGACCTCTTTCCGGAGGACGCCTACGGCAACGCCTTCATCTGCGAGCCCGCGGGCAACCTCGTGAAGCGCCTCGTGCTCCGGCCCGACGAGGGCGGGCTCGTCAAGGGCACGCCGTACTACGACCAGAAGGAGTTCCTCGCCTCGACCGACGAGCGCTTCCGTCCCGTCAACGCCCTCACCGGGCCCGAAGGCGCGCTCTACCTCGTGGACATGCACCACGGCGTGATCCAGCACCGCATCTCCCTCACCAGCTACCTGCGCAAGCAGGGCGAATCGCGCGGCCTCATCGCCCCGCACGGCATGGGCCGCATCTGGCGCGTCGTGCCGGAGGGCCGTTCGCCGGCCACGGTCGCGCGCCTTTCGTCGCTGTCGCCCCGCGACCTGGTCGCCGAGCTCGGCAGCGGCAACGAATGGCGACGCGAGACCGCCCAGCGCCTCATCGTCGAGTCCGGCGACAAGTCGCTCGTCGCCGCGCTGACCGCCTTCGGTGCGCAGACCTCCTCGCCGATGGGCCGCGTGCACGCCCTCTGGGCGCAGCACGGTCTCAGGGCCGCCGACTGGACCCTCGTGGGCGCCTGCCTCTCCGACGCCGATCCCCGCGTGCGCGCGGCGGCGCTCCGTGTCTCCGAAGCCCTCGTCTCCGGCGAGCACCGCGCCGACGTCCTCGCGCGCTGGAACCAGATGGCCGCCGCGGAGGCCGTGCCCGAAGTCCAGTTGCAGCTCATCCTCAGCATGGGCGAGGCCAGGGCTCTGCCTGTCGACCTCGCCGCCGGCCGTCTCGCGCAGCGCGCCTCCGCGCTGCTGGCCGCGCAGGACGCGTTCATCAGCGGACTCGCCGGCCGCGAGCTCGAAGTGATGGAGGCCGTCCTCAAGGACGCCGCCGCCTACTCCAAGACCCTGCCCGCCGCGCTCCTCCGCTGCGTGTTCGCCGAGCGGAAGCCTGAGCGGGTCGCCCGCGCGCTCGCCGTCATCGGGGCGCAGCCCCTCCGCTCGACGCAGCTGACCCTCCTCGGATCGCTCGCCGTCCATCCCACCGTCACCGCCAAGCGGCCGGTGTCGCTGCCCGAGGCGCCCAAGGCCCTGCTCAAGTTCCTCGCGAGCAAGGACGCCGCCACCCTGAAGGCCGCGAACTCCGTGAAGACCATCCTCACCTGGCCGGGCAAGCCCGGCGCCGTGACCGGCCCGAAGCCCCTGACCAACGAGGAGGCGCGCCTCTTCGACATCGGCAGGCAGACCTACGCCGGGCTCTGCGCCGCCTGCCATCAGCCCACGGGCAAGGGACAGGAGGGCCTCGCCCCGCCCCTGGCCGAGTCCGAGTGGGTGCTCGGCGACCCCGAGACCGTCGCCAAGATCGTCCTGCACGGACTGCGCGGCCCCGTGAAGGTCAAGGGCGTGCAGTACTCCCTCGACATGCCTGCGGCCGGATTCCTCACCGACGAGCAGGTGGCCGGCGTGATGACCTACATCCGTCGCGAGTGGGACCACGAGGGTTCGCCCGTCACGCCCGAGTTCGTGGCCAAGGTGCGCTTTGCGAACGCCCGCCGCGCCGACGCCTGGACCGCCCCCGAGCTCGGCAGGAAGGAGTGAGGGCCGTCCGGCCTCAGCCCCTGGGCAGGAACCGTTCGAGCCGCGCCCAGATCCAGGGCAGCAGCACGAGCGCCAGGCCCGAGGCCGTGACGTTGAAGGCCGAGTGAACGAACGCGACCTGCAGGCCCGGCTCGTCCATCGTCGCGAGCAGCGGTCGGATCGCGTGCTGCAGCGCCACCGCGAACAGCGCGAGCCCGGCCAGGTCGAGCCCGGCGTTGAACAGCGCCAGACGGCGGGCGAACGGGCCGAGCGTCCAGGCCGTCGCGAGCGCGACCCAGCCCGTGCCGAGGTTGGCGCCCACCACCACCCAGATCGAGAGCGCCGGGTCGAGCAGTCCGCCGGCGACCGAGAGCACCGTCATGCCGACCACCACCGAGGAGGACTGCACCAGCATCGTCACCCCGGCCCCGAAGGCCAGCGCCAGCGTCGGCGTCGAGAGACTGTCGCGCCAGGCGAGCACATCGGGCGTCTGGGCGAGCGGCAGCAGCGTCGACCGGATGAGCTCCAGCGCGAGGAAGATGAGCCCGAAGTGGAAAACCGGCCTGCCGTAGGCGCGCAGCTTCGGCGGCGCGAGCAGCGACCAGAAGCCGCCGGCCGTCATCAGCGCGGGCCCCAGCGCCGTGAACTTGAAGGCGATCAGCCAGGCCGTGGCCGTCGTCCCGATGTTGGCCCCGATGATGACCGTCCAGGCCTGCCGCATCGGCAGCGCCCGGCGTTCCGCGAGCCCCATCGTGACGAAGTTCACCACCGACGAGGACTGCACCAGCGCGGCGAAGACCGCGCCCGTCAGCGCGCCCGTGAACCGGTTGCCCGTGAGCCGTTTGAGCCAGCCCCGGAGCCGTTCCCCGCCCAGCTCGGTCACCTCCCGCGCGAAGTCGCGCAGGCTGTGCAGGTAGAGCATGACCGCCGCGACGGCGCTGAAGAGGATCTCCATCTCGCCCCATTCAGACGCGCCGCCGGATAAGCGCAAGCGCGGGGGACTTCCCCATCGCGGGCTGGGTGACGGCTCCCATGGGCGGAACACCACGTCCGCGCCCTTGTGCGTACACGCCGAGGCCGGGAGCGTGATGGCATGTCACGGCTCACACTGCTCATGTTCCTTGTGGCTGCGGGCGCCTTCGCCGCCGCGCCGATCGTCTCCGAAGGGTTCGGCCTCTGGATGGACCTCGACCGCGACGGAAGGATCATGATGGGGGAGGGCTCGGGTCATGACGAACCGTTCCGCTGGTGGATCAACGACGATGACGACGCCGGCGACTGGCAGTCGGGCAAGGACGCCCCCCGCCTCGGTGCGCCCGACTGGTGGACGCCGGGGATCGACGGCGTGCGGGACCTCGTGGACTTCTTCCCCGTGTACCTCGATTGCGGCGCCGTCTACCGTTTGCACGGGCATCAGGCGGCGAGGTACGAACTGCGCTGCTCCGGCGGCGGCCTGGAGGCCTATGCCGCCGGCCTCGCTCCCGAGGATGTTGGCGCCGTCCACCGGCACGGCGGGCAGGAAATGTTCGGCGACCATCTCGATGCGTCGCCCGAGAAGGCCGAACCGATCGGGCTGGCCTCCGGCCGGTGGGTGCCCGTGCCGGTCGAGATGCTCTACCGCCTCTCGGTCGAGGGTGTCACCGGATCCGCCGTGCTGCTGGTGGAGGGCAGGCAGGCGGGCGAGTTCTTGCTCGAGCTCAGGGCGATCACCGATTCCGGCGAGGTCCATCATGCGCGCCGGCGCATCGTCATCTCGCACGTCGAGCACATGTACCGCGAGATCATGGCGGGCGGCGGCCTCTCGCGCACCGGCGAGCCGCGCGGCCTGCCCGACGCGGAGCTCGGCCGCGGGTGGACGGTCTTCATCCATGGCTACAACGTGCCCACCCACGCCGCGCGCGGCTGGAACGCGGAGATGTTCAAGCGCCTGCATGCCCTGGGTTGTCGCCGGAGGTTCGTCGGCGTGAACTGGAACGGCGCCACCGGACTCGACTACCATGCGGCCGTGCAGCGCGCCTTCTTCGCGGGCCGGGCGCTCGGCATGGCGGCGTCGCCGCTGGTCGGCGGGCAGGAGGTCGTGCTCATCGCGCACAGCCTGGGCAACGTCGTCGCCGGCGAGGCGATCGCGCGCGGCGGCCTGCTGCCCTCCAAGTATTACATGGTCAACGCGGCCGTGCCTGCGGAGGCCTACGCTTCCGGGCTGCGGTCCCTCGACCAGGCGCTGCACATGACGGACGTCCGCTGGCGCGGCTATGAGCCGCGCCTCCAGGCCTCCCACTGGCACCGTCTGTTCCCGGAGGCCGATTACCGGAACTCCTTCCGCTGGATCGGCGCCTTCGGGGACCTGCCCGGCAGGCTCACGCTGATCAACGCCTACTCCGAGGGCGAGGACGTCACCAACTGTCCGGAGGACGTCGATTCCGCATCCGTTCTCTCGGCCCTGCTGAACGGACGCGACTACAGCTACGGCGTCTGGAAGACGCAGGAGCTCCTCAAGGGCGTGCCGATGTCGCGTTCGCTCGGGACGCTGTTCATGCGGCGGTCCCAGGGCGGCTGGGGCTTCAACGACCAGTGGCGCGGGCGCTACGTGCCCAACGGGCCGCGGGAGCCGGGCGGCCATTACATGCTGATGACGCCGGACGAGGCGGCCCAGCTGACCGACGACCAGCTTCGAGCCCAGCCGTTCTTCGGCAGGTTCCTGACCGACCGTCTGCATGAGCCGAGGTCAAGGCGTCCGACCGGATCGCTCCAGGAGCTCGGGCTCTTCACGGACGTCCTCGCCCGCGGCGTGCCGGCGCAGAGCTACGCCGCCGGCGGGCATCCGCTCAACGTCCCGGCGATCAAGGATCTGAATCTTGAGTCGGAAGGAAGGACCCCGGCCGCCGGCTGGCCGAACGAGGGCCATGCCGACGGCAAGAAGCGCGGCCGCTGGCTGCACAGCGACTTCCGCAACGCCGCACTGCCTTACGTGCACCCCTTTTTCCGCCAGCTTTCACAATGAGACTCCCCGTCCTCGCCCTGCTGTGCGCCGTCGCCCGCGCCGATGAGATCGTCGTCCGTGATTTTGAAGGAAGACCCGTGCCGGAGGCGGCCGTCCGCGTCCTGCTGGTCAGGCGCAACTACCCCTTTTCCGACGGCTCGGAGCTGGTTAGCGGCGTGACCGATGAGCGCGGCCGATGGGACTTCAGGCCCGGCGCCATGCACGTCTCCCGGGTGCATGTCGACAAGGCCGGTCATCACATCGTGCGCATGGAGGGTCTGGCGGTGCCGCGGACGCCGGTGCGCGACGTCATCCTGCCGCGCATGGGTGAGGCCGTGCCCCTGCATTGTCGAAGGGCTGAGGAGTCGCTGCCCGGGCACGCGCTCTCCGGAGTCGTGGCCTACGACCTGGAGCGGGGCGACCTGGTCGCACCCGGTCACCGCGGCGAGAAGCCCGACCTGATGCTGCGGGTCGATGCCAGGCTGGTCAGGTGGGCCGGGGGCAAGTCGGAGCCGGAGGTTCAGGCCCTGCTGGCGAAGGAGAAGGATCCGAAGGAAAGGAAGATCCTTCTGCTGACCCATGGACACTGGGACACCTCCGTCGAGTTGACCTTTGCCGCCGACGGAGACGGCATCCTTGAGCATGCCTACGCCCCGTACGCATGGCTGAGGCTGCCCTCGACGGCTCCGGTCTCAGGCTACGCGGGTAAGTCGACTTTCCTCGGTCAGGACGGCGTGGATCGCAAGAGGGGCTTCTTTCTGCGAGTCCGTACGGTCAAGGACGCGGCGGGGAACGTCGTCTCGGCGAACTACGCCAAGTTCTACGGAGAGCCCGCCGCCAGCCCCGGCATGTTCACCTTCCAGTACTACTACAACCCTCGGCCCAACGACCGGCGCCTGGAGATGGACGTGCAGCGCAATCTGCAGAAGCCCGTGCCCGCGGACGACTGGGAGGAGAAGTTCAACACGCGCGCTACCTACCCTTGAGCGCTTCGGCGGCGATCTCGTCCCAGAGGGCGTCGATGCGGTCGGGGCCGACGGGCTTGCGGCCGGCCTCGGCGAACCAGTAGCGGGCGTTGGAGAGGTCGCCCTCGATCAGGTGCAGCAGGGCGTGCACCCAGGAGCCGTGCGCGGTCTCGTCGTCCTGGGCGATGTTGTGCGCGCGCTCCCAGTCGCCCCGGGCGATCCACCACAGGGCCTCGCCCGCGGGCGTCAGCTTCGGGGGCGGTGCGGCCAGCGTCCGGGCGGATTCTCGCAGTTCGGCGGGGCTCATGCGGGACGTTCAGTGTCCGACGCGGGGGTGGACCGCAAGCAGCGCCTTCTCGGCCTCCGCCACGGCGGCCGCATGGGCGGGGAAGTCGACGCGGTTGACCGCCTCGTCCGACTTCACGGTCGACGTTGCCACATAGAATTCGCGCGCCACGGGCCGGCCCGTGGTCCAGTCGCGCCACTCCGTGTAGCGTCCGGCCGCGGTGCGCACCGAGTAGCCCATGGTCGTCGGGCGTCCGCCCGGGGCGCGGTCGAAGTAGGCCGGCCGCGGGTGCTGCGTGAAGGCGGCGTCCTTGACCTTCGCGGCGGGATCGCGGAGCACCGGCATGAGGCTGGTGCCGTCGAGCCGGTCCTTGCGCGGGATGTCGCAGACCTCGAGCAGCGTCGGGTAGAGGTCGATGAGCTCCGCGAACGAGGCGGTCGCCGCGCCGCGCCTCTGCCCCGGCAGGGAGATCATCAGCGGTACCCGCGCGTCGAACTCGAAGTTCGACGTCTTGCCCCAGAGCGAGTTTTCGCCGAGGTGGTAGCCGTGGTCGGACACGAAGACGACCGCCGTCCGGTCGGCGACGCCCGTCCGGTCGAGAGCGTCGAGCAGCTTGCCGATCTGGGCGTCCAGGTAGGCGAGGTTGGCGAAATACCCGTGACGCATCTCCGCCGCCTCCTCCGGCGTGGGTGCGGGCCCCTTGCCGAGAATCTCGGAGCTCTCATGGAAGGCCTGTTCCGGCGCCCCGGCGGGACGCCGTCCGTCGAAGTCCATGAACTGCGCGCGCCGGTAGAGCGACCAGTATTTCGCCGGTGCATTGAACGGCGCGTGCGGCTTCCAGAACCCGACCGCGAGGAAGAACGGCCGGTCCTTGATCTCCCCCAGCGTGCGCACGGCCTCGGCGGCGACCCGTCCGTCGTAGTAGGCCTCGTCCGGCACCTCGCGGCACTCCGTCATCGGCACCTGCCCGTACTTGCGCACCCCGGGCACCCCCGTGACCTGGTTCGGAGGCAGGTCGCCCGCGACCTTGGGCGTGTCGTCGCCGTGGTTGGCGTAGTGCAGGAACTCCGGCGCGCTCCAGGCCTGGGCGTCGCCCTTCTCGGCCGTGTGCCAGTTGTGGAAGATCTTGCCCACGCAGCGCGTTTCGTAGCCCGACAGCTTGAACCGATGGGGCAGCGTGACCACGTCGGGCTGGAGCTGGCGGAAGTGGACCGAGTTGTTCCACAGCCCGATCGTGTCCGGCCGCAGGCCCGTCAGCAGCGACGAGCGTGAAGGGTTGCAGACCGCCTGCTGGCAGTGCGCCGCGTGGAACTTCGTGGCCTTCGCGCCCAGCCGGGTGAGGTTCGGCGTGTGGGGGTACAGGCCGCCCACGCCCGTCTCGGCCCGCAGGTCGTCGGCCATGCTGAAGAGCACGTTCGTGCGCGTCTCGCCGCCGGAGGCCAGGGCGGCGAGGAGCAGGAGCGCGGGCAGGGAGGGTCTCATGGTGCTGATCCCATGATGCCGACCAACCGCGCCCGTCCGAAGCCTGAAATCAGGCCCCCGCCTTCTTCTTGCCCTTGCCCTTCTTGGCGGGGGCGGCCTCGGCCGAAGGCTTGTTCGCCGTCGGCATCGGGGCGTTCACTTCCTTGCGCCAGGCGACCAGCTTCGCGTGGAGCTCCTTCGCCTTGTCGGGCATCGATTCCGCGAGGTTCTTGGTCTCGCCGATGTCCTCGCGCAGGTTGTACAGCTCCAGCTTCCCGTCCTCGAGGTATTCCATCAGCTTCCAGTCGCCCGCGTGGATGAGGCTCACCGGCGTCGTGCGCCAGAGGCCGGGGCCCGAGCCCAGGTAGCCGGGGAAGTGCTGGTAGATCGCTTCGCGCCTGAGCGTCGCGGACTTGCCGGTGAGCAGGGGCACGAGGCTTTCGCCGTCGAGGACTTGCCGGGGCTTGGCCGCGCCGGCCAGTTCGAGCAGCGTCGGGAAGAGGTCGACATGCGCCGTGGGCAGGTCGGCCGTGGAGCCCGGCTTGGTGCGGCCCGGCCAGCTGACGATGAAAGGCACGCGCGTCCCGCCCTCGTAGAGAGATCCTTTGCCGCTGCGCAACGGGGTGTTGTCGGTGATGCCGCCGCCGTCCTCGTCGTCGTCGGCCTTCGACTTCTTGCCCTTGGTTTCCTTGCCGGGTTCGCGGATCAGGCCGTCGGGCCGGTCGTAGCCGCCCACCCCGCCGTTGTCGCTCACGAAGATCAGTATGGTGTCGTCCGCCAACTTGAGCTCCTCCAGTTTGGCCATCACGCGGCCCACGCTCTCGTCGACGCTGGCGATCATAGCGGCATACGTCGGGCTGTTGTGCCCGCCCACGCCCGGCTTGCCCTTGAAGCGTTCGACCAGGTCCTTCTTCGCGTGGAAGGGCGAGTGCACGCCGAAGTGCGGCAGGTAGAGCAGGAACGGCCGGTCCTTGTTGCGTCCGATGAAGTCCACCGCGCGGTCCGTCAGCCAGTCCGCGAGGTAGGCCCCGGACGGGTATTCCGTGGGCGGGTTGACCTTGAAGCCGAAGTGGGCGCCCATCGTCACCAGTGCCTCGTCGAACCCGCGCCTGCCGGGATGCTGGGGCCCGTTCTCGCCGATGTGCCACTTGCCGAACATGCCCGTCGCATAGCCCGCCTTCTTCAGCTGGTCCGCGAACGTGTCGCGGTCGAGCGGCAGGTTGGTCAGGTTGTCGACCGGGCGCAGCGGCCGCTTCGACCAATCGAAGCGTTCGATGCCCCCCACCGTGTATACGCCCGTCCGGGCGCCGTACTGCCCGCTGAGCAGCGCCGCGCGCGTCGGGGTGCAGTTCTGGCAGTGGTGGTGGTTGGTGAGGCGCATGCCGCCGGCCGCGAGGCGGTCGATGGCGGGCGTCTCATAATATTTGGAGCCGAAGCAGCCGAGGTCGGTCCAGCCGAGGTCGTCGGCCATGATCAGGACGATGTTGGGCTGGCGGGCGCAGAGGGGCAGGGCGGCCAGCAGCAGGAGCAGGAGTCGCATCGGGGTCGGGGGAGGGAAGCACAAGGACAACCCCGTGGCACCTGTAAAAGTTGCCCCGATCAGATCTCCCAGTCGGACCCTTCGCCGTCCGTCGCGAGCTGGGCGACCGTGAAGCCCCCCAGCGCCTTCTCGAAGCGCTTGGAGACCTCGCGCCAGAGCGCGGCCACCGCCGGCCCCGAGTCGCCCTTCAGCGTGATCTTCGTCTGCACCAGGTCGGGCTCGACCACCGCCAGCACCTGCCGGAGCGTGATCTCGTCGGCCGGCCGGGCGAGGCGGTAGCCGCCCGCCTTGCCGCGCTTGGAGTCGACCAGCCCGCCTTCGCGGAGCTCGTTGAGCAGCTGCACGAGGTAGTTCGAGGGGATCGCCTCGGCCTTGGCGAGCGACTCGATGCGCGTGACCGCCCCGCCCCTGTTGCGTCTCGCCAGCTGGGCGAGCACGCGGAGCGAGTATTCGAGCTTGAGGGAGGCTTTCATCGTCTGGGCGGCGAGGGTGAGTTCAGGAGGATTTTGGTCCGCCGTCCACATGGATGAACGTGCGGTTGGCGGCCTCGTCGGGGAGGATGGGGGCCTTGGGTCGCGCGAAAACCGAGGTGCCGAGGAAGCAGACGCCGGAGTTCTGGACGACCTGGATGGCCCGGTCGTCCCAGAGCTCGACCATGCCGAAGTCCTTGCGGTCCGTCACCTCGAGGTCCGGCAGGCCGTTGGCCTTCAGCCATTCCTGCGTGGCCCTGAGCCCCTCGGGGTCGCCGGCGCGGGCCGTGACGACCTTCACCCGCGCGCCCTTCTCGATCCAGAGCCGCACCCGTCGCATCATGAGCGGGACCGGCGGTCCGATGTGGGCCATGCCCTTCCAGGCTGTCGCTTCGGCGAGGGTCCCGTCCAGGTCGACCCCGATCCAGGGCCGGGCGTCCGGCGGCTGCGTTTCCGGCTGCCGTTCGGCGGGCGCGGGTTCGTCCGGCGCCTGGCTGAGGTCAGGCGCGGGCGTCTTCGGGGCGAAGAGGGCGCGGAGCCACGCGAACATGAGCCCAGCGTGGGGAAGGGCGGGGCAGGGGCAAGGACGGAGGCGGCCGCCGTTCCGCAGGGTGGACGGGTTGACCGCCGTCCGCGATCGCATAGACTGTTCCCATGACCCTCAACAACCCCCTGATCCGTCGGTCCGGCCTCTGGCCGGTCCTGGTGATGCTCGCCTCTCTCGCGTCGGCCAAAGGGCCGACGGACGGACAGCTCTTCAAGGAGTACATGGAGTCGGCCGCCAAGGGCGACGGTGACGCCATCTACAGCGTCGGCTTCTGCTACTGGCACGGCATCGGTGTCGCCAAGAATCCCGTCGAGGCCTACGCCTACTGGAACCTGCGCGGGATGTCGGAGCGGGTGGACGCCCGTTACGCCCTGCAGGTGCTCGAGGAGGAAAAGGAGATCACCCCCGAGATCCGCGCGCGCGGCCAGCAGCGGGCGGCCGAACTTCAGAAGAAGCTGGACGCCGATGCCGGGCCGGGAGGCCCTCCTTCCGTCAAGCGTCTCACCCATGAGGAGCGCTTCGCGGAATACATGGCCTTGGTCGAACATGGCGACATGGGCTATCTCTACAGCGTTGGCCTCTGCTACGCGGAGGGACTCGGCGTGAAGAAGGACCTTGCCGAGGCTTACGCCTACTGGAACCTCCGCGGCACGGCCGGCAAGCAGGACATCCGCTGGGGCCTTCAGCTCCTGGGGAAGGAGATGTCCCCTGAAGAAAAACGTAGCGGGCGCGCGCGGGTCAGCGTGCTGCAGAAGGAAATCGACGACAAGGTGAGGGCCTACAAGGACTCCCACAAGGCCGCCCGATAGCCGCCGGCCCGCCGCCCCGGGTTCTTCGCTCGCGCACAGGGTGCTCGGGGCGGGGGTCGAACCCGCACACCTTGCGGCGCCAGAACCTAAATCTGGTGTGTCTGCCATTCCACCACCCGAGCGAAACCTGTCCGACAAGGTTTGCGCAACGGTCGATGGACGCAAGTGCTTAGGCGAGGCGGCCGAGGGCAGAGCCCACCTTGGCGTACAGCTCGACGGCGCTTTCGCCGGCCTCCACGAGGTCGGCCTCGAGCCGGATGCGGCCGGGCTCGAAGAGCGTCGCGAGGAATGATCCGCCGAAACGGAAGTAGCCGTTCTCCTCCCCCTTGGCGACGGACCGTCCCGGCTCGTAGGTGTCCACGATCGAGCCGACGTTGGTGGCGCCGACGGCGACCATGGTGACGAGCCCGAAGGGGCCGGCGTCGACGCTCACGCGTCGCCGGCGGTTCTCCCAGAGGTAGGAGACGCGACGACGCAGCGCCAGGGGGTTCACGGAGAACAGCGGGCCGTCGGTCATCACGGGCGCCCCGGGCGTGCCGCCCACGGGGAAGTGGAAGCGATGGTAGTCGACGGGGCAGAGGCGGGAGCACACGACCGTGCCACGCGCATACCTCTCTCCGAGCGCGCGGTCGGCCACCAGCGCGGGGATGTCGAAAGTCTGCCCCTTTGCGAAGACGCCCTTCACGGCGCCCGCGTCCTGGAAGCCGAGGTGCCTGCCGTCCGCCGGCAGCACCGCCATGTCGGGCCGGGGGTCGGTGGGCCGGGCCGAGGGCTTGAGCCGGCGGTAGAAGAACTCGTTGAACGTCCGGTAGGCCGACAGGTCCTCCTCGGCGAACTCCGTCACGTCCAGACCGTAGGCCTTTACGAAGGGTGCGACGCGGGACGCGCTGGAGGGGCGGTCCATCGCCTTTCCGTAGAGGGCCGAGAAGAAGGCCCGCTTCACGACCAGATGCAGGACGGCCCGGCCGAGGGGGTTGCCGTAGATGCGCCGCAGCCAGGCCTCCCCGTAGACCCGCTCCACCTCCGTCCCGCCGGTGTGGCGGTTGCGCAGGGTGATGGGGGCGTCGGCGGTCATGCGGTCAGATTTGCCAAGATTGGGCTTCTTTGGAACCATTTATCTGACAGAAAAGAAAGACCCCCGATGCGACGCCCGGCCCTTTCCATCCTCCTGATCCTCGCCGCTTCCCTCGGCGCCCAGCAGTCCCCCCGTCCGCCCGAGGTCGTGAAGGCCGAGCTGGAGACCGAAGCCATCCGCGCGCGCCTCGAGCTCGCCGCCGCCAAGCGTCGCCTCGAGTCCCTCCCGGGTTCGCTCGAGATGCGCCGCCTCGAAGCCGAGGCCGTGCTCCGCAAGGCCCGGGCCGACGCCGCGGCCGCCGGTGATGACGCTGAGAAGGAGCGCATCAAGCTCGAGCTCGAGACCGCCTCGGCCCGTGCCTCCTCCGCTTCCGTGGGCAAGGACCGCGCCCGCGCCGAACTCGAGGTCGAGGCCCGCCTCGCCGCCGCCGAGGCCTCCGTCGAACTCGCCAAGGTCGCCTCCTCCGCCCAGATCGTCCTGCTCGAGAAG
>JBJTIX010000009.1:0-9827 GCA_046095205.1 Opitutia bacterium | reverse complement strand
CCCCGCGCCCGCCGCCGTGACCCCCCTGGTCGACAACCGCCAGCCCGTCGTCGAGGAGCCCGAGTTCGTGCCGCCGCCCGCGCCGGTCGCCACCGTCGGCGGATCCGCCAAGGCCCCGACGCCCGCCGCCCCGTCGCCCGCGACGCCCGACACGCCGGCGCCGATCGATTACGCGCAGGTGGCCGCACGTCCCTCCTTCTGGCCCGCCGAAGTGCAGGCGGTCGTCGCTTCTGTCATCACCTTCACGGAGGACGGCAAGAAGACCGACGAGATGAAGATCGCCGCCGGCACGCCGCTGCAGCTCTCCGGCGTGCAGCAGGACGGCACGCTCGAGCTGCGCGAGCAGGGAAGGAAGTTCAACCTGCACGCCAGGTTCACCGACTTTGACTCGCTCGTCCGCAAGAAGGCGCAGGAGCTCGTGGCCCGCGCGACCGGCCTTCCGGCCGCGGAGCCCGCGTCACCGGCTTCCCCTTCCGCTCCCGCGCCCGTCGCCGACGTCCCTGTCGTCACCCCCGCCAAGCCGAAGGGGCCGCTCACGCTGCAGCAGAAGCTCGACGCCCTCTACGGACGCACCGCCGAACCCGCCGTCGAGCCCGCCCCGGCGCCCGCCGCCCCTTCCCCGTCCGCTCCCGTTTCGCCCGCTCCTCAGGCACCCGCCCCGGCCGCGCCTTCGGCCGAACCGGCCCCCGCCGGCGACCAGGCGGCGAAGGATGCGGACCTCAAGCAGCGGATGGACGGACTGTTCAAGCCTGCGGCCACGCCGGCGAAATGAGCGGGGCGAAGGTCTTTTCGTGGAACGTCAACGGCGTGCGGTCCGCGCTGGGCAAGGGCCTGTCCGATTTCATCGCCCGCCACGACCCCGACGTCCTCTGCCTGCAGGAGACGAAGTGCGAGACCGCCGTCGCGTCGACCCTCGGCCTGCCCTTCGCGCACCAGTTCTGGCATGAGGCGGAGAAGAAGGGCTACTCCGGCACCGCCGTGCTTTCGAAGCGCGCCCCGCTCTCCGTGAAGGTCGACTTTCCCGGCGACCATCCCGCCGAGGGCCGCGTCGTCACCGCCGAGTTCGCAGGCCTGCACGTCGTGAGCGCTTACGTCCCCAACTCCCAGCGCGAGCTCGAGCGCCTGGACTACCGCATGAAATGGGATGCCGACTTCCGCCGGCACCTCGCGCGCCTTGCCAGGACCAAGCCCGTGCTCGTGTGCGGGGACCTCAACGTCGCTCACCACGAGATCGACCTCGCGAACCCCGACTCCAACCGCCGCAACGCCGGCTTCACCGACGAGGAGCGTGAGTCCTTCGGCACGCTGCTGTCGGACCACGGGTTCACCGACACCTTCCGCTCCGCCAATCCGGCCCTGGCGCGGCGCTACAGCTGGTGGAGCTACCGCCCCGGCATCCGTGAACGGAACATCGGGTGGCGCCTCGACTACTGCCTGGCGTCCGACGGCCTCGGCTGGTCCGCGCCGGAGATCCACGACCGCGTGAAGGGCTCCGACCACTGTCCCGTGTCGGTGGTCGTCGACGCCGGACTCGGCTGAGCGCTTCAGCGCTTCGGCCGTCCGTCCCAGTCCAGACCGCGCACCGAGAGCGCGATCTTCAACACCCCGGCATAGAGGAGCAGCACGCCGGCCGTCATGCTCCACGCGCCCCAGACGGGCCAGAAGCCCTCCAGCCGTCCGTCCCTCGGCATGTGCCGCGCGTAGCGTATCGGCACGCGCCGGTCCCGCGGCACGCCGCCGTAGATGTCGGTCCGGATTTCATGGGCCGTGTTATTCTCGTCGAAATAGCGAACCGTCACCTTGTCCTCCGTCCAGCGCGTCCCCCGCCGCTGTTTCTTGATCACGTCGTGGTCGACGACCTCCCCCGCGACCGTGGCCGAATTTAGTTCGAAAGCCGCGCAGCGGACGAGCCACGCGAGCATGAACACCGTCACCACCCACGTGATCACCGTGGGCACCCCGGGCCCCGGGTCGGCATCCTCCGCCTGTCCGAAGATCCTCATCTCAGCGCCCCTCCATCAGCCGGCGGATCCACGGCGTCAGGAGGAAGATCATGACCGCGACCGCGGCCACCGTCCAGGTCTGGCCCAGGAAGAACGACCCCATCGCCGCCGGGTCCTTCGCCGTGAATTCGCCCGCCAGCGACCCCGCCAGCTTGCTGCCGATCGCCGTGGCGAGGAACCAGACGCCCATCACCATCGAGGTCAGCCGCGCGGGAGCCAGCTTCGTCATCGTGCTCAGTCCCACCGGGCTGAGGAACATCTCGGCCACCGTCTGGAGCAGGTAGACCGACAGAAGCCATTCGGGGCCGACCTTGCCCGCCGCCGTGAGCGCGGCGGCCGGCACCATCAGCGCGAAGGACAGTCCGAGGAAGACCAGGCCCAGCCCGAACTTCACCGGCACCGACGGCTGCCGGTCGCCGAGGCGTGTCCAGGCCCACGCGAACGCGGGTGCCAGCGCCATGACCATCAGCGCGTTGACCGACTGCCACCAGCTCGAGGGGAAGGCCTCGCCGAACGCCTCGTTGCGCGTGAGTTCGTCGGCGAACAGCGTGAGCGTCGAGCCCGCCTGCTCGAAGATCGCCCAGAACAGCGTCGCGGCCAGGAAGAAGATGAGGACGGCGGCCATGCGCCGGCTTTCGCCGTCCTTCCGTGCGAGGCCGAGCCAGGCGGCGCCCGCCACGGTCAGGCCGCAGAGCGCCGGCACCGTCCAGCGCACGTCGCCGGCGAGCGAGAGCGCCAGCCCCAGCGCCGCGGTGCCCGCCGCGACGGCGGCGAGCCGGCCCCAGGGCCTGGGGCCCGGCGGCGGGGCGTCGCCGGTGCGTCCGAGCCAGCCGATGCGGCGCACGTAGATCGTCAGGCCGAACGTCATGCCCACCCCGGCCGCGGCGAAGCCCCAGTGCCACGCCGAAGCCGGATCGAGTCCGGCCGAGGAGAGCCATGCGCGGAACGTCGCGCCTTGCGCCAGCCAGCCCGTGACCAGCGGCGCGGCGAAGGCGCCGAGGTTGATTCCCATGTAGAAGATGGAGAAGCCCGCGTCGCGACGGTGGTCGCCCGGCGCGTAGAGTCCGCCGACCAGCGTGCTGATGCTCGGCTTGAGCAGCCCCGTGCCCGCCGCGACCAGCGCGAGCCCGGCGTAGAACGTCGTCACGCCCGGGACCGCGAGGGTGAAGTGGCCGGCGGTGATGATGCTCCCCCCGATCAGCACCGCCCGGCGCGCGCCCAGGAAGTTGTCCGCGATGAAGCCGCCGAGGATGCACACCATGTAGGTGAGCATCGTGTAGTTGCCGTAGACCGTGGTCGCGTGCGCCTGGTCCCAGCCCATCCCGCCCTTCTCGGCGGACTCGAGCATGAAGAGGAGCAGCAGCGCCCGCATCCCGTAGAAGGAGAACCGCTCCCACATCTCGGCGTAGAAGAGGTTGCTCAGCCCCCTGGGGTGGCCGCCGATGCCTCCGTCCGGCAGACTCTCCGGCACGTGGGGCGCCGGATCGGGCATGGGAACGGGACGGGACACCGGAGGCAGGGTCGTTTTCGGCCCGTAAGCGGGCAACGCATTAAAAGCAGCCCGCCATTGACAAAGCCCCCCTCCCGCCTACTTTTGAGACTCATTCTCAATTAGCGTGACCCCTGTTTCACAGCTTCTGCCCGGCCAGTTCGGGAAGTTGGCCTCTCTCAATCCTGAGAGCGAGGTGGACCAGCGTCTGATGGCCCTGGGGCTGCTGCCGGGCATGGTGCTCAAGCTTGTCCGACGGGCGCCCCTGGGCGATCCGGTCGCCATCGAGTTCGGCGGGCAGGTCGTCAGCCTGCGCAAGGCGGAGGCCGAAAGCCTCGTCGTGGACGTCTCCGCCGACTGTCCGGTGCAGCGCCCCCGACCCTCGCCGTGACCACCGCCCCCGATCCCCTGGTGGCGCTGGTCGGCAATCCCAACACCGGCAAGTCCACCCTCTTCAACGCCCTGACCGGACTGCGTCAGCGCGTGGGCAACTACCCCGGCGTCACCGTCGCCCGCAAGTCCGGCGCCTGCGACCTCGGCGCCGGCGGACGCGCGGAGCTGGTCGACCTGCCCGGAATCTATTCCCTGGCCGCGGCCTCGCCCGACGAGCAGGTCGTCGTCGACGCCCTGACCGGACGCATCGCCGGCGACAGGCGTCCCGACGCCGTGCTCGTAGTCGTCGACGCCACCAATCTGCTGCGCAACCTCTTCCTCGCCTCGCAGGTCGCCGAGCTCGGACTGCCGATGGCGGTCGTGCTCAACCAGGCCGACGTCGCGCGCGAGCAGGGCCTGCGCATCGACGTCCCGCTGCTTTCCCGCCGTCTGGGCGGCGTGCCCGTCGTGCTGGCCTCGGCGTGGAAGGGGGAGGGCGTCTCCGAAGTACGCCGCGCCATCGCGGAGGCCCTTTCGCGACGGCGCTCCGCCGCGCGCGTGGTCTGGCCCTCGGCGGTCGCCGAGGCCCTGGCCGACGTCGCCGCCGCCGTGCGCGCCGACCTCGGCGCCGCGCCGGCCGAGGCGGAGACGCAGCGGATCCTCTTCGACGCCTCCGGTTCCGTGGCCACGCGTCTCGGCTGGTCGCCCGCACGCCGTGAGACGGCCCTGCGCGCCGCGCGCGACAAGGTGAGGCGCGGCGGCTACAACCCCTACGCCGCGGAGCCCCTCGCGCACTACGCGCACCTCCGCGCCGCCCTCGAGGGCGTCGTCACCGAGACCGTCGCCGGACGCGCCGCCAGCGCCGCCGTCGACCGCCTGCTCCTTCATCGCGCCCTCGGCCCCGTCCTGGTCGCGGCGATCATGCTGGGCCTCTTCGCGTCCGTCTTCTGGCTGGCCAAGTTCCCCATGGACTGGATCCAGTCCGGCGTGGACCTCCTCCGCGGGGCCGTTGCCCCGCGTTTCGAGGGCATGCCCATGCTGCAGAGCCTCGTCTCGGACGGCATCATCGGCGGCGTCGGCGCCTTCCTCGCCTTCCTGCCGCAGATCCTCATCCTCTTCCTCTTCGTCGGCATCCTGGAGGACAGCGGCTACATGGCGCGCGCCGCGTTCATCATGGACCGCCTCTTCAGCTGGTGCGGGCTCAGCGGAAAGAGCTTCGTCCCGCTGCTTTCCGGCTTCGCCTGCGCGATTCCCGGCCTGCTTTCGACCCGCACCATCGAGGATCCCAAGGCCCGCCTCGCCACCGCCTTCGCCGTGCCCTTCATGAGCTGCTCGGCCCGCTTCCCCGTCTACGCGCTCATGTGCTCCGCCTTCATCGGGCCCGCCTACGGCCCCGGCTGGGAGTCCGCCGCGATGGTCGGCATGCACTGCGTCGGCCTGCTCTTCGCCGTGCCCGTCGCCTTCGTCCTCACGCGCTTCGTGCTCAGGGTGCGTCCGCAGCCCTTCGTGCTGGAGCTCCCGCGCTACCAGGTGCCGAAGCCCCGCGACGTCGTCTGGCGCATGTGGCAGAACGCGGCCGAGTTCGTGTCCAAGGCCGGCACGGTGATCTTCGCCATCACCGTCATCGTGTGGGCGCTCTCCTATTTCCCGCGCGACCCCGCCGTGGCCGAGCGCGTGCGCGCCGCCGAGCCCGCGCTCGCCGGCGAGGCCCTCGACCGGCGCGTCCAGGCCGCCTACGTCGAGCAGTCCTGGATGGGGCGTTTCGGCAAGGCCGTGCAGCCCGTCTTCGACCCCTGCGGTTTCGACTGGAAGATCACCGTCGGCGTGCTGGCCAGCTTCCCCGCGCGCGAGGTGATCGTCTCCACGCTCGGGGTGACCTACTCCCTCGGCGAAGGCGCCGAGGCCGACAGCGGGCAGCTGCGGAGCGCGATGCAGTCCGCGCGCTGGCAGGAGGGCCCCCGCGCCGGGTCCCCGATCTTCTCCCTCGCCGCCGTGCTCGCCCTGATGGTGTTCTTCGCCCTCTGCTCCCAGTGCGGCGCGACGGTCGCGACGCTCGCGCAGGAGACCGGCGGGTGGAAATGGGCGGCCGCCTCGTTCGTCACCATGACCCTGCTCGCCTGGCTGGCCGCCACGGGCGTCTATCAGGCCGTGATCCGCCTGGCCCCGCACGCATGAGCGTCGACGCCGTCATCGTCTGCGCCTGCGTCGGAGCGGCCTTCGGCTGGCTCGTCCGCCGCTGGATCGCGGCCGCCCGCCGTCGTCGCGAAGGCGGCTGCGCCGGCGGCTGCGCCTGCGCGGGCAAGTCCGGCCGGGACCGCTGACTCAGGCCGGCTGCTGCTGGCTGAGGCAGTGCAGCGCGCCGCCCTCGATGAGCAGCACGCGGCAGTCGATGCCCACCGTCCTGCGGCCCGGGAAGCATTCTCCGATCACGCCCAGCGCCACCGCGTCGGACTCCTGTCCATAGAGCGGGACGAGCACGCCGCCGTTGACGATGAGGAAGTTGGCGTGGCTGGGCGGCAGGTCGCGCCCGGCGAGCCTCACCGGGCGGGGCAGGGGGAGTTCGACGACCTCCAGCGACCCGCCGCGCGGGCGAATCTCGCGGAGACGGCGGAGGTTCTCGCGCAACGGCGCGTGGTTCGGGGAGGCGGCGTCGGCCTCCGTGACGGCGAGGACCGTCCTCGGCGCCACGTAGCGGGCCAGGGTGTCGATGTGGCCGTCGGTGTCGTCGTTCGCGAGCCCCTCGCCGATCCAGAGCAGCTCGTCCACCGTCAGTCCCGCGCGGATCGCCGCGTGGAACGCCGCGTCGTCGCGGCCTTCCGCGCGGTTGGGATTGTTCTGCACCGCCTCGGTGGTGAGCAGCAGGCCGTCGCCCGAGACCTCGATGCCGCCGCCCTCGAGCTCGAAGGGGTAGGAGAAGCGCCGCATGCCCAGCCGGTCGGCCACCCGGCCCGGGACCGCGTTGTCGAGCGAGGCCTCGAACTTGCCGCCCCAGCCGTGGAACTCCCAGTCCGTGACCGCGACCTCGCCCGTGCCGCCGTTCTTCACGAAGATCGGCCCGTGGTCGCGGCACCAGACGTCGTCCGTCGGGATGTCCGTCAGCTCGATCACCGAGAGGTCCGCCCGCGCGGCCCGGAGCTCGCGTTCCGCCTCCGCGCGCAGCGCGCCGGCCGCGTTGATGCGCACCGGCTGGAAGCGCGAGATGGCGGCGGCGAACTCCGCGAACTTCGCGGGGATGAGGTCGTAATGCCCGGGCCAGAGCGCCCGGTTGGAAGGCCAGGAAAGCCAGGTGCAGGCCTGCGGCTCCCACTCCGCCGGCATCCTGAAGCCAAGCTCGCGGGGCGTGGTCACGGGTCAGTCCCTGAGGCGGCGGGTGATGTCGCCGAAGGCGTCGATGCGCCGGTCGCGGAAGAACGGCCAGATGCGCCTGAACTCCTTCTGGCGGGCCATGTCGCATTCGGCGACCAGCACCTCCTCCTTGTCGGCGGAGGCGCGGGCGACGATCTCGCCGTAGGGGTCCGACACGAAGCTCTGGCCCCAGAACTCCGTGCGGCCTTCGCGGCCCACGCGGTTCGTGGCGGCGACGAAGCAGCCGTTGGCCACGCCGTGGCCGCGCTGCACCGTCTCCCACGCGTTGTGCTGGGCGCGGCCGAGGGCCGCCTTCTCCTCGGGCAGCCAGCCGATCGCGGTCGGGTAGAAGAGGATGTCGGCGCCGGCGAGCGCGGTCAGGCGCGCGGCCTCGGGATACCACTGGTCCCAGCAGATCAGCACCCCGATGTTGCCGTGGGCGGTGCGCCAGGCGCGGAAGCCGAGGTCGCCCGGCGTGAAGTAGAACTTCTCCTCGAAGCCCGGGTCCTGCGGGATGTGCATCTTGCGGTACTTGCCCAGCACCGTGCCGTCCGCGTCGATCACCGCCGCGGTGTTGTGGTAGACCTCGCTTCCGCGGGCCTCGAAGAGCGGGGCGACGATGACCACGCCGAGGCGTCTGGCCACGCGGGCCAGCTCGGTCACCGACGGGCCGGTCTCAATCGGCTCCGCCAGCGAGAAGTGCCGCGGGTCCTGCTCGATGCAGAAGTACTTCGTCGTGAACATCTCCTGCAGCCCGATGATGCGCGCGCCCTTGGCGGCGGCCTCCTCGATGCGCGGGATCGTCTTGCGGACGTTGGCCGCCGGCGTGTCCTCGGCGGTCAGCTGGATGAGTCCGATGCGGACGGAGTCGCCCATGGGACCGTCAGTGGACGAGCTTGTTGATCGGATACTCCACGATGCCTTCGGCGCCGGAGGCCTTGAGCGTCGGGATGAACTCGCGGGCCTGTCGCGCGTCGATGATGGTCTCGACGGCGATCCACTCCGGATTGCTGAGCTGGGAGACCGTCGGGTTGCGCAGGGCCGGGAGGCGGCTGGCGACCGCCTCGAGCTTCGACTTGGGAAGGTTGAACTTCAGGCCGACCATGTGCTGGGCGGCGAGGGCGCCCTGCAGCATGAGCACGATCTGCTCGATCTTGGCGCGCTTGGCGGGGTCGGCCCACGCCGACTTGTTGGCGACGAGCACGGTGGTCGTCTCGAGGAGCTGGGCCACGATGCGGAGCTTGTTGGCCTTGATCGAGGAGCCGGTCTCGGTGATGTCGACGATGGCGTCGGCGAGCTCGGGCACCTTGACCTCGGTGGCGCCCCACGAGAACTCGACTTCGCACTCCACGCCCTGGGCCTTGAACCAGCGGCGGGTCGTCTCGACCAGTTCCGTGGCCACGCGCTTGCCGGCGAGGTCCTTGGCGGTCTTGACCGGGGAGGCTTCGGGCACGCAGAGGACCCAGCGGGACTTCTGGGAGGAGGCGCGGCTGTAGACCAGCTCGCAGACCTGCACGACGTCGGCGGCGTTCTCCTGCACCCAGTCCTGGCCGGTGAGGCCGCAGTCGAAGAAGCCGTGTTCGACGTAGCGGGCCACTTCCTGGGCGCGGATGAAGCGTCCGTCCAGGGAGGGGTCGTCAAAGGAGGGGCGGTAGGATCGGGAGCTCTTGGCCACCGGGAAGCCGGCCTTGGCGAACAGCTGCAGGGTGGCCTCCTCGAGACTGCCCTTGGGCAGCGCGAGCATCAGTTTGGCGGCTTCCTGACTCATAGGACCCGCGAGACAACCCCTATGCCCGCCCCCTCGCAAGCAATAATGGGTTGACTAGGGGAGGCGAAAAAAGACCCTATTTCACTCATTCCCCGCCATGCAGCGCCTCCTGCTACTCCTGTCCTCCGCCCTTTTCACCGTCGGCTGTGCCAACCGCAACGCTTGGACCGCCGCCGAGCAGAAGTTCTCCTGGGAGAAGGACGCCCCGGCCGTCGCCGCGGTCGATCCCGCGGCCGCCCCGGAAGACGCCGCCCAGGCCCGCGTGGTCTCGGTCATCGAGGACCAGGGCCTGATCGAGCTTGCCCGCGCCGGCGACAAGCCCGAGGTGAAGACCCGCCTCCGCATCGAGAAGTTCAGCAAGCTGGTCGACGTCGAGGTGCTTCGCCACACCGAGAAGACCATCCTCGTCGGCATCGTCCCGAACCAGCAGAACCACGCCCGCCTCTACGCCGGCGACCTGGTGACCTGCGGCGCGATTCCTCCGCCCCAGTGACGCGCGCCCGCCAGGCGTGACATAAGGACCCGCCCGGCCCCGGCCCGGCGGGTCTTTTGTTCCTGCGGCGGCTCAATGAGCGAGGTTTTGGCCGCTTTTCCCCTAAGCCGTTGACCGTCGCCCGTGGCACGGCTACTGCTCGATTTTCCCCGTGTCCACCGACCTTCCATCCGAGAACCGCTGCCGCAGCGGCCGTGCGCTCAGCCGGCTCCTCGGGTTCCTGGCCGGCCTGGTTGCCTTCCTGCTGCTCTTCGCCGTCCTCGCCGTCTGGGCCGCGGGAAGGTTCTCGCCCTCGATCCTGGACTCCGTGCTCAACTCGCGCTCGGGCTCCTCGCTCTCGGTCGAGATCAACGACAC
>JBJTIX010000008.1:0-12859 GCA_046095205.1 Opitutia bacterium | reverse complement strand
GGGCGGCCCTTTCATCTCCTGCAGCACGCCGTCGATGCGGAAGCGCACGCGGAAGCGCTTCTCAAGGGGCTCGAGGTGGATATCCGACGCCTTGCGGCGGATGGCGTCGACGATCAGCGAGTTGACGTAGCGGATGATCGGCGCGTCGTCCTCCTTCACGTCGCCGCCCTGGGGCAGCTCGACGGAGACGCCGTCCTCCGACTTGCCGAAGACCTGCTCGTAGGCGACGTTGACCTGGCCGCCGCCGAAGCAGCGGTCGATCGCGGCACGGAGCTCGTCCGGGGGCGCGAGCTTGGGGTGCAGCGGCACCTTGAGGACGCGGGAAAGGGAATCGAGGGTCTCGGTGTCGAGGGGGTCGGCGATGGCGACCAGGAGCTCGACGCCGTCCATCTGCAGGGGGAGGATGCAATGGCGCTCGGCCTGCTAGCGCCCGACGAGCTTGAGCAGCTCCTCCGCCGGCGAGACCTGCGACACGTCCACGACCTCCATGTCGAACTCCTCGCCGAGCTTGTTGGTGATGTCCTGCCAGGTGAGCTTCTTGTCGGCGACCAGCTGGTCGAGCGCCGCGGTGTCGGGGTTCTGACCCTCCTTGAGCTCGCCGACGGCGGCCCGCGCAGCGGCCACGTCGTCAGGGGAGACGAGGGCCTTGTCCTGAATGAATTGGATGACGAAATCGTCGGCGGACGTCACAATCGTATTTCCCGGGGTAAAAGGTGGAATAGACGCCTCCTTGGGGGGAGACGTGTGAAAAAAAACGCTAAAACGCCCCTTTGGTGAGGCAACCGCAAAGCATACCCATGGTCACCCCGCCCTGCCCGCAGCCAGATGTCGCGCGAGGCGGGCGACCTGGGCGGCGAGAAAGGCAAGATCTCCGTCGTTCCAAAGGACGTGATTTGATTGCTTAACCTTCTGACTGACAGGAATTTGCATTTTTATCCGTTGCTCGGATTCCGCCGGAGTCAGCCCCCTCTCGGCCAGTCTCTTGAGGCGGACGGAGTCCGAACAGGCGACGCAGACGACGCAGTCGAATTCGGACTCCAGCTTCTTCTCAAAAAGGAGGGGGATCTCGACGACGTAGTCGCGGCTCCGGTCGGCGACCGCCCGCTGCCTGAGTCGGGCGACGATGGGATGCACGAGCGACTCCAGGAAATCCAGCTCGGCACGGTCGGAAAAAACCTTCCGAGCGATCTTCGCGCGGTCGGGCGTGCCGTCGGCGGCGTAGCACCCCGAGCCCCAGCGCGAGGCGAGCGCCTTCACGACTTCGGGCTCGAGCAGGGCCCGGTGCGCCAGCGCGTCGGCGGCGACATGCACGAACCCGTGCTCGACGAAGCAGGCCGCCGCGGCGCTCTTGCCGCAGCCGATGCCGCCCGTGAGTCCGATGACCATGCCCTGAGGATGCGCAGCTCCCCCGCAGGAGCAAACCTCAAGCGGGGCTGGGCGAGGACTCGGAGCCCGGGGCGGCGCCGGTCGAAGGCTCGCGCGGGATGGGAGCGACCGGCGACCCCACGACGGGCGTCTGGATGGCTCCGGTGCGGACGATCTCGGTCACATGCACACCGTCGAGGGTCTCATGCTCAAGCAGGGCCTCGGCGACCTTGCGGTGCGCCTCGGCATGCTCGGCAAGGATCGCCTCGGCCCGGGCGTACTGATCGCGGATGATGGCCGAGACGGCCTCGTCGATGCGTCGGGAGGTGTCGTCGCTGTGGGACTGGGTGCGCGCGATCTCGCGACCGAGGAAGACGGTGTCGGAGTTCTCCCCAAGCGCGACAGGTCCGAGGTCGCTCATGCCCCATTCGCAGACCATCTGCCGGGCCATGCGGGTGGCCTGCTTGATGTCGGAGGAGGCCCCGTTGGAGATGTCGCCGGTGACGACCTTCTCGCCGATGCGCCCCGCCATCGCCATGCAGACGTAGTTGAGCAGGCGGGTCTTCGAGTAGCCGAGGATCTCCTTCTTGGGCATGATCATCGCCATGCCAAGGGCGCGCCCGCGGGGGATGATGGTCACCTTGTGCAGGGGCATGTGACCGTCGTCGATGACGCTCTGGACGACGGCGTGGCCGGCCTCGTGATAGGCGGTCGCGCGGCGGTCTTCCTCGTCCATGACCTTCTTGCGCTCGCGGCCGAAGGCGATCTTGTCGCGCGCCTCCTCGACGTCGGACATCTCGACCTTGTCGCGGTTGCGGCGGCCGGCGTGCAGGGCCGACTCGTTCAGGAGGTTGGCCAGGTCGGCGCCGGACATGCCGGTGGTCATGCGTGCGACGCGCGCGAGGTCGACGGAGGGCGCGAGCTGGAAACGCTTGGCGTGCACGGCCAGCACGGCCTCGCGGCCCCGGAGGTCGGGCAGGTCGACGAAGACCTGACGGTCGAAGCGGCCGGGGCGCAGCAGCGCCTGGTCGAGGACGTCGGCGCGGTTGGTCGCGGCGATGACGATCACGCCGACCTGTCCGTCAAAGCCGTCCATCTCCACGAGGAGCGAATTGAGGGTCTGCTCGCGCTCGTCGTTGCCGCCGCCGAGTCCCGCGCCGCGCTGGCGGCCGACGGCGTCGATCTCGTCGATGAAGATGATGCAGGGGGCCATCTTGCGGGCCTGCTCGAAGGTGTCGCGGACGCGGGCCGCGCCGACGCCGACGAACATCTCGACGAAGTCGGAACCGCTGATGCTGAGGAAGGGCACGCCGGCCTCGCCCGCGACGGCGCGCGCGAGGAGGGTCTTGCCGGTGCCGGGCGGGCCGACCATCAGGATGCCCTTCGGGATGGAGGCACCGATCTTGGTGAAGCGCTTGGGGTCCTTGAGGAAGTCGACGACCTCCTTGACCTCCTCCTTGGCCTCGTCGCAGCCGGCGACGTCCTTGAAGGTGGTGGTCTCCTTCTCGGTGGCGTTGAGCCGCGCACGGCTCTTGGCGAACTGCATGGCGCCCCGGTTGGCGTTCTTGAGGAACCGGTACATCATGTAGAGCACGACGCCGGAGACGAGCAGGGTGGGCAGGACGTTCCAGAGGAACATGGTCCACCCGGTCTGGGCGGGCACGTCCTTGAAGGCCTCGACGGGGACGGAGGAGCGCAGGGCCTCGAACTCCTTGTCGGTCAGGCGGCCGGCCGCGGAGAAGCGCGCCTTCTCGCCCTCGGCGGCTCCCTTGACGACGAGCTCGCCCGAAATCTGGTACCAGCCCTTGCCGCCGGCGGGATCCTCGCGGACGGAGACGGTGCGGATCTTCTTCTCCTGGGCCATCGTCAGCACCTGGGAGACGTTGAAGGACTGCACGGCGGCGGGCTCGGGGCCGGCGAACTGCAGCAGGGCCACCACCGCAAGCATGAGGAGCAGCCACACCAGCACGGGCTTGCCGCTCATCCTCTGACCTCCCTTGTCGTCGTCGTTCTGGCTCATCGGACGTGCTAGGCTACCCGGCCGGCGGGCCAAGTCAAACGGAGAGCCCCCCTGCAAGGGCCCTTGAGGCTCAGCATTTCGCAGGGCGGCAGTCCCGGCACCCACAGGATGTGGTCGCCGGCAAGGACCACGGGCAGGGATTCGCGGACCTCGGCGGGGACTTTCCGGTTGATGAGCATGCCGGAAACCTTGGCGCCGCCCGGGGCGCCCAACGGACGGTAACGGTCGCCCTCGACCCGGCCGCGCCAGACGAGGGAGGCGGAAGGCAGGCGCACGTACACTTCGCCGGAATTGGAGATGCGTCCGGCGGTGAGCTCGGTCCAGAGGCCGGGGCCGACGTCCGCAAGCTCGGCAAGGAGTCCGCATTCGGGATCGGCCACTCCGATCAGCAGCGGACGCGTCCTTCTTCCCCAAGCCAGGGGTTCCACCACGAGGGAGAGGATGCCGGCGCGCAGCCGGAAGAGGCGGCCGCAAAGCGAGAAACGGCCCTGCCCTCCCGCGACCGCGGCGGAGACGAGAGGCGCCAGGGAGGACGCCGAGGCCTCGGAGCCGGCGAGCGCACGGACGTGCTCGGCCAGGACGGCGTGCGCAAGCGCGGCCGGTCGGCCACGAAGACCGCGCACATCCAGGCGTTCGACGCCCGGCACGCAGCCGAGCTCGGCGGCCCAGGCGAGCAGGGCCTCGTGGGATGCGGCGAGAATCGAAGCGGAGAGCCCGAACCCGGCGACGTGACCTTCGCCGAGCGCCGCCTCGGCGCCCGCGCCCAGCCAGGCGCGCACGCGGTTGCGCGAAGTCACGGGCAGGAGGTTCGTGGCGTCCTCCCTCCAGGGGACGCCGGCGGCGCGCAGCGCCGCGACGAGGTCGCGCTTCCTGAGCCCGGCGGCGACCAGCGGCCGCCAACGAACATGGCCGTCGCGGAAGAGCCGGCGGACGCGGGGGGAGCCGAGCCCGCCCGGCCCGGCGCCCCGGGCCAGCCGGAGAAGCACCGTCTCGACGACGTCGTCGAGATGGTGCGCGGTGACGAGCGTGCTCGCGCCGACGGAAGCACGGACCTCGGCGAAGAACTCCTCCCTCGCCCGGCGCAGCTCCCCTTCGGTGGCCGCCCCCGCGACGGTCCGGCGGCCCGGGCGCAGGGGGATGCCGAGCGCGGAGCAGAGCCGCGCGACGAAGTCCGCATCGGCCGCGGACTTCGCGCCGCGGACGCGATGGTCGAAATGGGCGACGGTCAGCCGCTGGGCGAGCGCCGGGTCGCCGGCCAGCGCCAGCAGCAGATAGACCGAATCGGCGCCGCCGGAGACGCCGACCATGACGGGCCCGCCGGGATCGTCCTCCAGCCGGGGGAGCCGCGGCAGCGCGGAGGCCGCGGCGAGGAGCGCTTCAGTGCTGGGCAGCCCGTCTTTCACGCCCGGACACTAGGCCGCCGCGTGCGGCTGACAAACCCAACCGAATCAGAATGACAGAGTGTCCTTGCCGTACCAGCGGCGCAGCGCCTCCGGCACGCGGACGACTCCGTCCGGCCCGACGTTGTTCTCCAGGATCGCGGCCAGCACGCGGGGCAGCCCCAGTCCGGAGCCGTTGAGGGTGTGGACGTGCTCGGGCTTGCCGTCCTTGGGACGGAAGCGGATGCCCGCGCGACGGGCCTGGAAATCGGTGAAGTTGGAGCAGCTCGAGACCTCGAGCCAGCGCTTCTGGCCGCCGGCCCAGACCTCGAGGTCGTACTGCTTGCTGTGGGCGAAACCTATGTCCCCGGCGCAGATGAGCAGCACGCGGTAGGGCAGTCCGAGCTTCTGCAGGAGCCTCTCGGCGTCACCGCGCAGCGACTCGAGCTCCTCGAACGACTTCGAGGGGTGCACCCACTTCACGAGCTCGACCTTGTCGAACTGGTGCAGGCGGTTCAGCCCGCGGACGTGGGCGCCCCAGCTGCCCGCCTCGCGACGGAAGCAGGGCGTGTAGCCGCAGCGCTTCACGGGCAGCGCGGCCTCGTCGAGGATTTCGTCGCGGAAGAAGTTGGTGACCGGCACCTCCGCCGTGGGGATCAGGTAGAAGTCGTCCGTCTGCGCATGGTACATCTGCCCCTCCTTGTCGGGCAGCTGTCCGGTCGCGGTGGCGCTGGCCGCGTTGACGAGCAGCGGCGCGTGCACCTCCTGGTACCCGGCGGAACCGGCCTCCTCGAGGAAGAACTGGACGAGCGCGCGGACGAGGCGGGCCATGTCGCCCACGTAGAACGGGAAGCCCGCGCCCGTGACCTTCACGCCGCGCTCAAAGTCGATCGCCTTGGCGACCCCCGGGATGTCCCAGTGGGGACGGGCCGCCGCCGAGATCAGCTTCGCGTGGTCGCCCCACTCGGAGACGACCTTGTTGTCGGCCTCGGTGCGGCCGGGCGGCACGGAATCGTGGGGGACGTTCGGCACGGTCAGGGCGGCGGCCTGCCAGGCCGACTCGGCGTCCTGCACGCGCTTCTCCAGCTCCTTCACGCGGGCGGACGCGGACTTCATCTCGGCGACCTTGGCCTGGAACTCCGGCGACCCCTTGGGCATGGCGGCCATCTCCTTGTTCGCGGCGTTCTGCGCGGAGCGCGCGGCCTCGAAGTCCGCCAGCGCGGCGCGGCGCGCGTCGTCGGCGGCGATCACGGAGTCGAGGTCGACCTGGAACTTCTTCCGGGCCACGCCCTGACGGACGAGGTCCAGATTCTCACGGATCAGCTTCGGGTCCAGCATGCACGCAGATTGCCCAAGACCACCGCCCGAGGGCAACGGGGAATTCAGCGCCCGCGCTGGATGCGGACGGCCAGGAAACGGACCGCCCAGCGGAGCCGTTCGGCCTCCACGCCCGAGCCGAACGAAAGGGGCTTGTCGCCGCGGACGGCGACGACGACCTCGTGCACGGGCCGGTAGTTGCGCGTGCTCTTCTCGCCGAGCCGCGCGTCCTCGACGTCGCGCCAGTCCACGGAACGGCCCCAGCGGAGGCCCAGGGCGCCGGCATGGACGTGGAGCCTTCCGGCCCTGAGCTCGACCACGTGGCGGCCCGCCACGGTCATGGCGGTGAAGCCGATCAGGAACACCGAACCCAGCAGGAAGGGAAGGCCGAAAAGGGAGAGCCAAGGGCTGAACTCCCCCTTGTGGATCTGGGTGCCGTAGATGCCGCCCAGCGAGCCCCCGGCCCAGAAGAGCGTGAACGGCACGAGGAACAGGGCCATGCAGCTGCGCGTCGAGATCTCGAGACGGAAGCCGTCGATGCCTTCGGCGACGGTGACGCCCTTGGGGGGCGGCCCGAGGGGCTGGTCGGTGCGCGCATCCAGGGGCTTGGCATGCCGGCAGGCCTCGAGCGGGTAGGTGCGATCGCAAAGACGGCAGACGGCGAGGCCGGCGGACGGAGCCACTTCTGACGCCGGTATCGTCAGGCCGCAGTCGGGACAGTGCAGCTCCATGGAGGCGGTTATGCCCTGCGCCCGGCGCATGCCAAAGCCAAAGACAGGCCCGTCGCTCGCGCGACGGGACCTGTGGGCGCTATGACCGGATCAGACTCGGCTCGCCTCGGGGGCGTGCACTTCGTCCGACCGGAAAAACCTGCGGATCTCGGCCTCGGCGGCGGCCGGGCTGTCCGACGCGTGGCAGACATTGCGCATCATCTCGGTGCCGTAGTCGCCGCGGATGGTGCCCTTCGGGGCCAGCTTGGAATTGGTGGGTCCGAGCAGCTCTCGGACGCGGGAGATGACATTGTCGCCGGTGAGGACGGCCACGATCACCGGACGGGAGGACATGAAGGCCTCGATGTCGGGGTAGAAGGGCTTGTCGGCGACGTGGGAATAATGCTCGCGGAGGACGGACGGGGAAAGACGGGTCATCTTGCAGGACTGGATCTCGAAGCCGGCGGCCTCAAACCGGGCGAGGACGATGCCTGCCAACCTGCGCTCCATGCAGTCGGGCTTGAGGATGATGAGGGTCTTTTCCATGGCGTGCCTCCGGAAACGGAGGGTCGTTCAACATCTCCTTTCGGCCCCCTTTTGACAAGCCATAACCGCTTTTAAGCCCCCGGCGGGCGCGGAATCAGGCCTTAAACAGCAGGCAAACCGCCTGAACGGCCAGCCCCCTGCCCTGCCCGACCGAATCCATGCCCTCGTTGGTCGTGGCCTTCACCCCCACCTGGGAGGGGTCCACCCCCAGGATGGAGGCGATCCTTGCGCGCATCGCAGGCACGTGGGGGGAGAGCTTGGGCCTCTCGGCCAGCACCACGACGTCGAGATTGCCGACCTTCCATCCGGCCTTGGCCGCCTCCTTCACCGCGCCCGCGAGGATGAGCGCGGAATCCATGCCTCGGCACGCCGGATCGGTGTTCGGAAAATGATGGCCGATGTCGCGCAGGCCGGCCGCCCCCAGCACCGCATCGGCGGCCGCGTGCAGAACCACGTCGCCGTCGGAATGCCCGTCGGGGCCGACCTCGGAAGGAATCGTCACCCCGCCCAGCACGCAGGGCCTGCCCGCCTTGAGCGGGTGGATGTCGTACCCGATGCCGACTCGGAAGGGAGGCTGCGTCATGCGGGGAACATAGGCGCAATCCCGCCGCAAGGGAAGCCCCGGCACAAAAACCCTTGAAAGGCGGGAGACCGGGGGGCAGTCTGAGGCCTTCGACAGGAACGGCGCGGTAGCCAAGTGGTAAGGCCGGGCTCTGCAAAAGCCCCATGCGTCGGTTCGATTCCGACCCGCGCCTCCAGTCAGAACAGAAAGGGCGTCCTTGCGGACGCCCTTCTCACGCCTGGTCCGGCCTTCAGCGGGCGGTGCGGCTGAGGTTGCCGACGCCGTTGACCTTGGAGTTCACGCGCAGACGCAGCCCGTTGAGGCGGATGAAGCCCGTGGCGTCGTCCTGGTTGTAGGCCTTGGTCGGGTCCGCCTCCATCGTCGCGATGTGCGGGTTGTACAGCGAGCGCGGGCTCTTGCGGCCGGCCACGTACACGTTGCCCTTGTAGAGCTTCACCCGGACCGTGCCGGTGACGTTGCGCTGGGACTCGGTGATCAGGGCCTGGAGGGCGAGACGCTCGGGGGCGTACCAGAAGCCGTTGTAGACGAGCGTGGCGTAGCGGGGCACGAGGGAGTCGCGCAGGTGCATGACCTCCCGGTCCATGGTGAGCGACTCGATCTGGCGGTGGGCGAAGTGCAGGATGGTGCCGCCGGGCGTCTCGTACACGCCGCGGCTCTTCATGCCGACGAAGCGGTTCTCGACCATGTCGACGCGGCCGACGCCATGGCGTCCGCCGAGCTTGTTGAGGGTCCGCATGACGCCGAGGGGATCGAGCTTCTTGCCGTTGACGGCGACGCAGTCGCCCTGACGGAACTCGAGCACCACGTACTCGGGCTTGTTCGGCGCGTCCTCCGGGGAGACGGACAGCTTGAACATCGCCTTGTTGGAGGGATGGAAGGCGTCCATCCAGGGATCCTCGAGGATGCCGGCCTCGTAAGAGATGTGCAGCAGATTGCGGTCGGAGGAGTAGGGCTTCTTGGCGCTGGCCTCCACCGGGATGCGGTTCCTGGCGCAATAGGCGATCATCTCGGCGCGGCCGGGGAAGTCGCGGCGGAAGGCCTCGTTGCGCCAGGGGGCGATGATCTCGAGGTCGGGTGCGAGGGCGGCGCAGGTGATCTCGAAGCGAACCTGGTCGTTGCCCTTGCCGGTGGCGCCGTGGGCGATGGCGGTGGCGCCTTCCTTGCGGGCGATCTCGACCATGCGCTTCGCGATCAGCGGGCGCGCGATGGAGGTGCCGAGGTAGTACTGGCCTTCGGAGATGGCGCCGGCCTGCATCATCGGGAAGATGAAGTCGCGGGCGAACTCGGCCTGGAGGTCGTCGACGTAGAGCGTGGAGGCGCCGGTGCGGAGGGCCTTCTGGCGGAGGCCCCGGAGCTCCTCCTCCTGGCCGATGTCGGCGCAGAAGGCGATCATCTCGGCGCCGTGGCGGTTCTTGATCCAGGACAGGAGGACGGAGGTGTCGAGGCCGCCGGAGTAGGCCAGGACGATTTTCTTCTTCTTGCTCATGATAGGGGGAAAGGTCAGCGGGACGAGGCGAGCCGCGCAAGGATGGCCTTCTGCACGTGCAGGCGGTTCTCGGCCTGGTCGAAGATGATGCTGCGCGGGCCCTGCAGGACCTCGGCGGAGACCTCCTCGCCGGGATGGGCCGGCAGGCAGTGCATGAAGTAGGCGTCGGGCCGGGCGAGGGACATGAGCCGGGCGTTGACCTGGTAGGGCTGCATGGTGCGCAGGCGCTCGGCCTTCTCGGCCTCCATGCCCATGCTGACCCAGACGTCGGTGTAGACCATGTCGGCCCCCTTCACCGCGGCGGCGGGGTCGGTGGAGAAGGCGAAGGTCGGCTTCAGGCCGTCCTTGGCCAGCTGCGCGCGGATTTCCGCGCCGGGCTCGTAGCCGGCCGGGCCGGCCAGCGCGACCTCGACGCCGAGGGCGGCGCCGCCGAGCACGAACGAGTTGGCCATGTTGCAGGCGGTGTCGCCCAGGAAGGCCACCTTGCGGCCGCGCAGGGATTCAAGGTAGCGGTCGGGACGTCCGGGCGAGAGGCGCTCCGCCAGCGTGAACATGTCGGTCAGGAACTGGCAGGGATGGAGGAAGTCGGACAGCGCGTTGACGACGGGCATCGTCCCGGCGGCGGCGAACTCCTGCAGCAGCGAGTGCTCGTGGCAGCGGATGACCATGCCGTGCAGGTAGCGGGAGAGGACCTTGGCGGTGTCGGCCACGGTCTCGCCGCGGGAGATCTGCATGTCGTCGGCGTTGAGCATGACGGGCTGCCCGCCGAGCTCATGCACGCCGACCTGGAAGGACACGCGCGTCCGGGTGCTCTTCTTGAAAAACAGCAGGCCCCAGGACTGCTTCGCCAGGGCCGCGGGCTCGGCGCCCCGGCCGGACTTCATCCGGGCGGCGGAGGCGAAGACCTCGGCGGTCTCGGCGGCGGTGAGGTCCGTCTCCTTGAGGAAATGGCGCATCTCGGGAAAGGGTCGAATCTACCGCTGCCGGCGGGTTTGGACAGAGGAAAATTGGGCCGGAAAACCCGTCAGGCGGGCTTCCAGTCCCGGAGCACGCGGGTCAGCACCTCGACGGACTCGCCGAGGTCGGCCTCCGAGGCCGTGAGCGGCGGCAGCAGGCGCACGGCGACGCCGCCGGCGGGCGCGGTGAGGAGGCCGGCCTCGCGGAGGGCGGCGCAGACGGGCACGGGGTCGCACTTGAGCACGACGCCCACCATGTAGCCCTCGCCTCTGATTCCGGCGACGAGGTCGGGACGGAGCGAGGCCAGCGCGCGCAGGCGCTCATGCCAAGGACCGGAAAACCTCGTGACCCGCTCGAGCAGGCCCTCCTGCTCGATGACCTCGAGCACCGCGAGCGCGGCGGCCGAAGCCAGCGCGCCGCCGCCGAAGGTCGTGCCGTGGGAGCCGGCGGTGAAGAGGTCGTCGTGCGGAGGCGCGACCCAGATGGCGCCGATGGGGAAGCCCCCGCCGAGGCCCTTGGCCATGGCGATGGCGTCCGGCCGGACGCCCGCGCGCTCGTAGGCGAAGAACTTCCCGGTGCGGCCGACGCCGCACTGGATCTCGTCGATGAGCAGGAGCACGTTGCGCTCCCGGCAGATGCGCTCGACGCCCCGGAGGAATTCGGTCGAGGCGGGGTTCACCCCGCCCTCGCCCTGGATCGTCTCGATGAGCACCGCGGCCGTGGTCTTCGCGTCGACGGCCTTGTCCCACGCCGCAAGGTCGTTGAGCGGCGCGGCGGTGAAGCCGGGCAGCCTCGGCCGGAAGCCCTTCTGGATCTTCTCCTGGGGCGTGGCGGACATGCCGCCGAAGGTCCGCCCATGGAAGGCCTTCTCGGCCACCACGACCCCGAAGCAGACGCCCTCCTGGCCCGACTTCCTGACGCCGTGGAGCCGGGCGAGCTTGATCAGCGCCTCGTTGGCCTCCGCGCCGCTGTTGCAGAAAAGGGCCCGGCCCGGGCCGCACCGGCGCGAGAGCGCCTCGGCGAGGGCGCCCTGCCCTTCGTTGCGGTAGAGGTTGCTGACGTGGGTCAGCCGCGCGGCCTGCTCCTGGACGCGCCGCACCCAGACGGGGTGGGAGTGCCCGAGGGCGTTCACGGCGATGCCGGTCGCGAAGTCGAGGTAGCTCCGTCCGGCGGCGTCCCAGACGCGGCTGCCCTCGCCCCGCACGAAGGTGAGGGACGGCGTCGCGTAGCTGCGGATGACGTGCCGCTCGTAGCGCGCCGCGGTCGGGTCTGGAATCTCCGCCGACATCAGCCGTGGACGATCTCGGTGCCGATGCCGCGGTCCGTGAAGACCTCGAGCAGCAGCGCGTGCGGCACCCGGCCGTCGATGAAGTGCACGCGGCGGACGCCCTCGCGGAGGGCCTTCACGGCGCTGTCGACCTTGGGGATCATGCCTCCGGCGATGACGCCCTTGCGCTTGAGCTCGTCGACCTCGCTGACCTTGAGCGTGGCGATGAGCGAGGAGGGGTCCTTCGGGTCGGCCAGCAGGCCCGGCACGTCGCTCATGAAGATGAGCCTCCGGGCATGGAGGGCGTCGGCCACCGCCGCGGCGGCGACGTCGGCGTTGGTGTTGTGCGGCTGGTCGGCCTCGTCGAGGGCGACGGGCGAGACGACCGGAAGGAAGCCGTCGGCCAGGGCCTTCTTGATGAGCTTGGCCTTCACGAGGCGGATGTCGCCGACGTAGCCGATGTCCACGGGGTTGCCCTGCTCGTCGGCGCCCATCAGGCGCTGGCAGAGGTTCACGAGGTTGCCGGGCATGCCCAGCGGGTTGGCGCCGCGGACGCGGAGCGACTCGCAGATCTGGCCGTTGATCTCGCCGTTGAGGGTCTCCTCGACGATCTTGACGGTGGCGGCGTCGGTGACGCGCATGCCGCCGCGGAACTCGGACTTGAGCCCGGCCTTCTCCATCGCGCGGGTGATGGCCTTGCCGCCGCCATGGACGACGACGACCTGGATGCCGACCGCGGAGAGGAAGGCGATGTCGGTGGCCACGCGGTCGCGGCCCTCGGGGCTCGGGTCGTCCATGAAGCTGCCTCCGTACTTCACCACGAAGGTGGAGCCGCGGAACTTCTGGATGTAGGGAAGCGCCTCGAGGAGGACCTCGGACTTCTGCGCTGCGGGAGTGGTCATCGGACGGCTGCGGAGCGTTGCGGACGCGGGGCGGGGGGCAAACGGAAAAAATCCCTCACTCGCTCTTGTTGTAGTTCACGTAGCCGTCGGTGAGGTCCGACGCGAGGAGCCGGAACCTGCCGTCGCCGAGGCGGAGGTTGAGACGCACGGAGAAACGGGCGGCCTTCCCGACCTCCTTCCAGAGCGGCTTGTTATCGGGCACGGGCTGGCCGGCGAGCACCGCGGGCACGTCGCCGTAGTGGATGTCCAGCCGGGACTCGTCGAGGCCGGTGCGGGCGTACCCGGCGGCGTCGGGGACGCGGCGCCCGGTCGGGGCGTCGGCGCACG
>JBJTIX010000007.1:0-11053 GCA_046095205.1 Opitutia bacterium | reverse complement strand
GGTGACACGGGGACAAGGGGGAGGTAGGGCTAGGGCTGGGGTTAGGGCTAGGGCTGGGTAGGGCTGACCACCCTTGGTCGGCCGGATTGAGATATGCGGTCGAGGAAGGGTCCTCGACCCTACCAATGGCGTTGGAAATCCATCCCCTCCGGCCAACTGGCCAACCGTTCAACGTTTCAACCAATACCTAGCCCCAGCCCTATCCCTACCTCCCCCTTGTCCCCGTGTCACCTTGCCCACGTGCCCCCTCCTGTCACCAATCACTCCGCCTTCTTCTTGCCGCCCTGCAGCTGGCGCTGGCGGAAACGTTCGGCCTGGGCGTCGAGGATGGCGTCGAGGTCCTTTTCGGGAATGGAGTCGTCCGCGGCCTTGATCGCCTTCTTGGTCGCTTCACGGAGATCTCCCGCGAGGGCCTGGAACTCCTGGGCGGAGTCGCGCTTCTCGTTTTCGGAGGCGTATTCAAGGCGCTTGCGCAGCTCGCCCATCTTGCCGAACACCTCGCGCACGCTCTCGTCCTGGAAGGCCTTCATCGAGGCCGCGCGGAACTTGGTCATCACTTCGGGGGAGACGCCCTCGACGTCGGGGAGCATGCCCTGGCCGCCCTTGAAGCGTCCGCTTCCGAAGGAGCCCTTCGGCGCCTCGCCCTTGGGGGCTTCAGGCGCGGCAGGAGCGGGCGCGGCGGGAGGCTCGACCGCGGCCACCGCCGTGACGGCGGGCTTCTTGGCCACGACCTTGGCGGCGGGCTCGGCCGGAATCGACGGGCGCACGGCGATGTAGGTGGCGGCGCTGCCGAGGGCGGCGGCCATGAGGAGGGGGAGGATTTCGCGGAATGACATGGCGGTTATGTTTGGTGAAAGAGTGGGTCACTTCTTCTCCTCGGGCTTCTTCTCGCCGGTCGGCGCGCCCTTGGTCGGCGCCTTGCCCTTGGCGTCCTTGGCCCGGGCGGCCTTGGCCTCCTCGGCGCGCTCGCGGTTGATGTTCTCGATCTCGGCGAAGACGCGGTCGACCGCGCCCTTCTCGATGGCGGGGTCCGCGGCGATCATGGCCTCCTTGAGCGCCTTGCGCATGTCGTACTGCGCGTTCTCGTAGTCGGCGCGCATGTCCTTCTTCTCCAGGGCGGAGGCGAATTCGGACTGCTCCTTGAGTTCGGCCAGGCGCTTGCGGGCCGCCGCCGCGCCTTCGCTCGAGTAGGCCTTGGGCAGCTGCTCACGGATCTTGGCTAGCTGCTCGTCCGAGACCCCGTCGACCTTCTCGGGCAGGAAGGGGGCCGACTTCCCCTCGACCTTCTTGCCGCCCTTCTTGCGGATGACCGCGGACTTCTTGGGATCGGCCGGCTTCTCCTCGGCGAACGCGCACATCGCGGCCGAGAGGGTGAGCAGGCAGAGGAGCAGTGGCTTCATGGGGACGCCTCTTAAACACCGGATTGGCTCCGGAGTTCTGGAAAATTTAGGCCTTTTCTAGCCCTTACCAGGCGCCTTTCAGCATCTTGTTGCCGGGGAAGGGGGCGCTGGAGTGGGGCCCGAAGAACATCCGGAAGCCCGCGTAGAAGGTGAAGACGTCCCGGTCGTTCATCTTGGAGTACTCGACGCCCGTCATGACCTTGAGCCGGTGTCCGGCGATGTAGCGGTTGAGCCCCAGGTAGACCGCCTGGTACATGTCCCCGTCGAGCATGCCCGCCGAGGCCTCGTAGCGCTGCTGCGCCCGCAGCCCGTTGCCCTCGCTGGCCGTGGCGACCTGATAGCGCCCGACCACCTCGAGGGTGTCGGTCAGGAAGTAGCTCGGCTGGATGTTCAGCCCGACCGCGTCGCCGCGCGAGCCGCCGAAGCCGGCCGTCAGCTCCGTGATCAGGGCCGCGGATCCTTCCGTGAGGATGAGCGCCCCGGACGCCGCATGGTCGAAGCGCGTCAGGTTGGTGGCGCCGGAGCCGAGCTCGGTATGCAGCACGCTGGCGTAGATCTGGGCCGTGTCGGTGCCGAGCGATTCGCCGAGGTCGTAGGTCACCGCGCCGATGAAGGAGGAGCCGGAATGGAGTTCCGTGAACGCGCTCCCCATGTCGCGCCCGGTCGCGTTGGAGAAGACGCCCGCGTAGTAGTCGACCTTGTCGACCTTGCCCGAAAGCGTGACGGCCGGGGTGTAGTCCAGACCCATCATGTTGGTGAACATGGATCGCTCCATGAAGCTCATGTAGCGGCTGGAGACGTTGCGGTCGTGGGTGAAGCGGTGCTTCTGCTGGCCGACGGTGAGGTTGACGGCCTCCGAGAACTGCCAGCGGGCCCAGAGCTCGGTGAAGCCGTTGTAGCCGGGGTCGAAGTCGCTGCCGCTGATCGCCTGCGCGTGCAGGGTCAGACGCGTGAACATCCGCGCCTGGAAGCCGAGCCGGATGCGCCGGCTTTCGTAGCCCGCCTCGTCGCCGTCGCTGCCCTCGGTGTCGTGATGATGGCCGTGGTAGCGGCCCAGCACCCAGAACTCCTGCAGCCAGGGATGCTTCTCGTCCTTATGGAGCAGGCCGAGGTTCTCATACTGCTCCTTCAGCGACTTTCCCTTCTCGGCCTCGGCCTTGAGCGTCCTCTCGTCGGGCGCGGCCCAGAGGGGAGCGGCCAGGCCGGCGAACAGCAGCGTGAGTGCGGAGATGTTTCGTGGCGGTAACATTTGTAACAATCGGTTCGGGTTATGAGGTTTGGGCCCTGAGCGAGGCCCGGGCTGGGCCCTTTCGATTCCAGCGTAACGCATCTGGCAAGTTCCTGTAACATCAGTAGCGGAGATGTTTCCCCTCGGACACACATCCGTAACAATCAGGGCGGGGGTGGCTGAACGGCTGAAAAGCGGCCGCCGGCGCACGATCCGGGCCCGGCCGGGCGGGGACCCGGATCGGGGTGGGCGGACAAAAAAGAACCCCGGGGTCTCCGGGGTTCGTTCGGGGGCTGAAGGGGAAGGATTACTCCTTCTTCTTCTTCTTGTCTCCGCCCTTGCCCTTGCCGGCGGCTTCGAGCTTGGCGAAGACTTCGGCGAGGGAGGCGTCGGCCTTGAGGACGGCGGCCTTGGTGGCTTCGCGCACGGCCTTGCCGGCTTCCTTCTTCTCTTCGTCGGTCTTGGCGTCAGCGGCCTTGGCCTTGGCGGCCTTGACGGCATCGTCGTTCTGGGCGGCCTTCAGCGCGTCCTGGAACTTCTTCCAGGTGGCTTCGTCCACGCCTTCGGGGCGGGCCATGCCCTTCTTGTCGCCCTTGCCTTCCTTCTTGGCAGGGGGCTGGCCTTCGGGCTTCTTTTCTTCGGCGGTGACGACGCTGACCGTGAGGACGAGCGCCAGGATGGTGAGTAGGTTCTTCATGTTATGCGGGGATGCGTCGTACATAACCCCCGATTCGGGCCCGAGTTTCAAACCCCTTATTTATTTTATGACGCCCGGCGGGCTGGCATCCCGGGCCGGGGCGGGCAGGGTGGGCCCGTGACCCCCCTGGGTATTCACATCCCCCACGCCTCCGAGCGCATTCCGGCGGGGGATAGGGGCGATTTCCTGCTTTCTGACGAAGAACTGGCCGCGGAGACGCTGAGGCTGACCGACCGGTTCACTGACGAACTTTACGCAGACGGGGCGGATCCGGAGGACGTGGTCGCCGCCGGAGTCTCCCGCCTCGTGGTGGACGTCGAACGCTTCGAGGACGACGCGTGCGAGCCCTGCGCCAAGGTCGGCATGGGCGCGACCTACGTCTCCACGCACGACGGCCGTCCGCTGCGGCTTCTCACCGCCGCGGCCCGCGAGCGGCTGCTCGCGGCGCACCACCGTCCGCATCATCGGCGGCTCGACGAGGCCGCGCGCCGACGGCTCGGCGCGTTCGGGCGCTGCCTGGTGCTGGACGGCCACTCCTTCCCCTCGCGTCCGCTGCCGACGCAGGTCGATTTCGGGGATCCGCCCGAGATCGGGCTGGGCACGGAGCCGGGGCACACGCCAGAGCCCCTGCGCGACCTCGCCGTCCATTTCTTCCGTTCCCGCGGGTTCGACGTGGCCGTCGACCGGCCGTACAGCGGATCGATGGTGCCCTCGGCCTTCCTCGGGCGGGACGCGCGCGTGAGCTCCCTCATGGTCGAGGTGCGGCGGGACCTCTACATGGACGAGGACACGGGGCGTCGTCACGCCGGCTTCGGTCGCATCCGCGCGGCGCTGACGGAGTTCCGGGCCGCGCTCAGCGCGCGGGCCTGATCCCGCCGGCATCCCTCGCCACTTCGGCGCGCAGGAGCGTCATCGCCTCCTCCCACATCGCGCGCGCGTCCGGCAGGCGCGCCTCGCGCGCCTCCTCGGAGGCGTCCTTCCAGCCGGCCTCGAGGGCCTGCCATTCCTTGATGAGCTCCTTGACCCTGGGCGACTCGATCCAGCGCTTGGCGGAGGCGTCGAAGGTCTCCGGGTTGGCGGCCTTCAGCTCGTTGATCACCCGCACGCCCTCCTGCACCACCATCGCCTTGCGCAGTTCGGCCGGGGCCGAGACCACGTTGGTGCGCGGGTCCAGGCGCAGGTCCGCCGCGCTGCGGGGCCGCGGGGAGGCGGAGGCGGGGCCGGTTGCGTTGCGGCCGCCCGTGGACGCGGACGAAGACCCGGTGGCGGAGTCCGCTCCGGCCGATCCGCGCATGGCCAGCCAGGTCAGCCCCGCGGCGACGGCGGCCGAGAGCAGGACCGTGGGCCAGACGCGGGGCGGGGCCACTTCAGCGTCTCACTGGATGATGACCGGCTGAGCGGGCGCGGGCGCCGGGGCGGCGGGCGCGGGCGCGCCGTTCTGTCCGGCGGGCAGCGTGACCGACTGGACGCGCACGCCGGGCGGCTGGGCGTCGCCCTGCGGGGCGCCGTTGAGGCGTCCCATCTCCGGCTTCAGACGGGCCCGTCCGGCGGTGCGGATCTGCTCCATCTCGCGCATGATGGACTCCTTCTCGCCGTCGTTGGCGGTCTTCCACTGTCCCTCCAGCTCGTGCCGGCGGCGGAACATCTCCTTGAACTTTTCGTCCTGCAGCGCGGCGCCGAACGCGGCGCGCATCTTGTCGCGGTCGCCGCCGGAGATCTCCTCGACCATCTTCTTGCTGTCGCTGTTGAAGTTGCTGAACTTCTCCTCGAGGGCCGCCTTGGCCGAGGCCGACTTCTCCTTCACCATCTCCTTGTTGCGGTCGAAGTCGGGGCGGACGTTCTCGCGGGAGCTAAGGACGAGGCCGCTGGTGCTGCGGGCCTTGATCTCGCCGCCCGGGGCGGTCTGGGTCGTGCGCGAGGGGGTCTTGCCGCGCGCGGCGACGGCCTCGGCGACGGCCTCCTTGGCGGGGGTGGCGTAGCGGCTGATGCCGACGCCGGTCAGCACGCAGAGGCCGACGGCGAGGATGATGAAGTTACGGTTGGATCCCATGGGGCTTCGTTTTTCTACTCCATTTTAACCGCCGGGGAAGGGGGAAGTTCCGCCGGAAGGCCCTTTGCCTCGACTCAGGGCCGCAAACCCCGCCAATAATGGGCCATGTCCAGTTCCCCCGCGCTCTCCGGCCTATCCTTCATCGGCGCCTCCCGCGGGCGCGCCGGCGGCCGCACCTGGCGCGCCTTCGATCCCGCCGCCGGCGCCGAGCTGCCGGAACTCTTCCATGCCGCCCATCCCGACGAGGTGGACCGCGCCGCCGAACTCGCCGCCGCGGCCGCGCCCGTCCTGGCCGCGCTCTCCGGCAAGGCCAAGGCCGCCTTCCTCCGCGCGCTCGCCGACCGCATTGACGCCGCCAAGCCGGCGCTCACGGCCCGCGCCATGCGCGAGACCGCGCTGCCCGAGGCCCGCTGCCAGGGCGAGATCGGCCGCACGGTCGGACAGCTGCGGCTCTTCGCGGCGCTCGTGGAGAAGGGCGACTGGGTCGACGCGCGGATCGAGCACGCCGATCCCGACCGCAAGCCCGTGCCCAAGCCGGACCATCGCTCGATGTGCCGTCCGCTGGGTCCGGTGGCGGTCTTCTGCGCCAGCAACTTCCCCTTCGCCTACTCCGTCGCGGGCGGCGACACCGCCTCGGCCTTCGCCGCAGGCTGCCCGGTGGTGGTCATCGCGCACCAGGCCCACCCCGGCACGGCCGAGATCATGGCTGGTCTCGTGGCCGAGACCGTGCGCGAGGCCGGACTGCCCGAGGGCGCCTTCTCGCTCCTGCAGGGCGACGGTAGTGACGTCGGCCAGCGGCTCGTGAAGCATCCGGCGCTGCGTGCGGTGGGCTTCACCGGCTCCCGTTCCGGAGGGCGCGCCCTGATGGACCTCGCCGCCGCGCGTCCTTCGCCCATCCCCGTCTACGCCGAGATGAGCAGCGTGAACCCCGTCGTGCTCCTGGAAGGCGCGCTGGCCGCCCGCGGCGAAGCCATCGCCTCCGGCATGGTCGGCTCCTGCACCCTGGGCGTCGGACAGTTCTGCACCCAGCCGGGCGTCCTGCTCGTCGTGCGTTCCGCCGCCTCCGAATCCTTCCTGCAGAAGCTGGCTGGTCTCTTCTCGGCCGCCCCCGAGGGCGTGATGCTCACGTCGGGCATCCGACGCGCCTACGCGGCGGCCGTCGCCAACCGCTCCGCCCGCAAGGACGTCCGCGTTCTGGCCGCCGGGCCCGTCAGCGACCGCTCCTGCGGCGCCGGCGCGGTGCTGCTGCAGGTCTCAGCCTCCGACTTCATCGCTGACGTGACGCTGAACGAGGAGGTCTTCGGTCCTTGTTCGCTTGTCGTGGTCTGCGACGACCTCGCCCAGCTGCGCCGGGCCCTGGGTTCGATGGAGGGCAGCCTCACGGCCACCCTGCATGCGTCCGAAGCGGAGGTCGCGCAGCACCCCGACCTCCTGGCCCGCCTCTCCGCGCTCGCCGGACGCGTCATCCTCAACGGCTTCCCGACCGGCGTGGAGGTCTCGCACGCCATCGTGCACGGCGGCCCCTATCCCTCGCTCTCGGACGGCCGCACCACTTCCGTCGGCTCCAACGCCATCTACCGCTTCACGCGCCTCGTCTGCTACCAGGGCTTCTCCGACGCGGCCCTGCCGGACGAGCTCAAGGAGGCCAATCCTCTGGGCATCGCCCGTCTGGTCGACGGCGTCCGACGCAGCTGAAGTTCAGCGGGCCTCGGCGCGGGCCTTCACGTGGTTCATCACCCGCAGCTGCACCTGCGAGACGATTTCGCGCGTCCACAGGTTCCAGTAGGACGCGGGCGCCAGATTGAGCAGGTAACGGCTGCTGCCGACGAGGCGCGTGCGTCCGCCGGGCAGCGGCTCGAGGCGGAAGCCGCCCTCGAGGCTCGCGTAGGATCCGTGCAGGTGCGGGGCGTCGATCTCGCGTCCGAAGAGGGCCGCCTCGCGCATCGGGGGAGGGGTGTCGAGAACCCGGAAGCGCAGCTCTTCGCCGGGCTTCCAAACCGAGATGACCTCGGGCATGTCGCCGGTGCTCAGGCGGCAGACCCGGCGGGCGCCGACCGCGCCCTCTCCTTCGATGAAGGTCTCGAGCGGATGGGCCACCCCGAGCACGAAGAGCGATTCCGTGGGCTCGGGCAGGTTGCGGATGTCCTTGAGCTGGGCCCAGACCTTGGCCGGGGGCGCGTCAATCTCGACGACCGAGCTGACCTCGGCCTCGAGCGGCGCGGGGGGATTCAGGCGTTCTCCCGTGGCGAAGACCAGCACCGCCAGCCAGGCGGCCGACTGCATGCGTCCTTCGGAGAGCGCCGTGCGGCCGCCGATGAAGTGCCCGATCAGCGCGCCTACCACGCCCAGCGCGAGGGCGGGAAGCGCGGCCATCAGCATGCAGGCGACGCCTTCCATCGCCGCAAAGCCCAGCATGGTCATCACCGCGGCCAGCGTCCCGATCGCCGCGCCGACCGAATGTCCGCAGCTGCGTCCGCTCCGGGAGGCGATCAGTCCGGCCACGAAGCCCGTCACCAGCGGCGTCAGGATGACCGCGCTGAAGATCAGGTAGCCCGGGGCGTCGTTGACGGCGCGTTTCTCGGCAGGGATGAATTCGCTATAGAGGTAGGCTCCGCCCCAGCTCAGGCCTGCGACCACCAGCCAGCCGATGGCGGCGGGGATCGCGAGCCGTCCGGCCAGGCGCCAGATGCCTTCGCCTTCGTCGTCATCCGCCGTGGAGGCCAGCCAGAGAGCGATGCCCGCGCCGAGGATCGGGACGCAGGAGAGCAGGCCCCAGACCGGGGCGAGCGACCACCCCAGGCTTCGCGCGCGCAGCGAGGCCATCACCGCCGAGGCGGCGATGGCCAGCAGCGTGACGATCAGGATGACGGCCTCGTAGGAGGCGACGCTTTCGTTCCACCCGCGCGCCATCATCTTCTGCAGCGCCGGCGTGATGCGGACCGTGAGCGACGTCGTGGCGAGAAGCGCCGCCGGCACTCCGAGGAAGATGTAGGCCGTCCGGCCGGGGAACGATGTGCGCCCGCTCATGCCTTCAGACTTTCCCATTCCGAGGCGCAGGCAAACGCTTTGCGGCCAAGTCCGCCTTCTTTTCCGCTCATTCAGCGGAAAAGCAGCAGTTTCCACCAAGTCCGCGAATAGGGCAGGGCGAGGTGTTCGAGGCAGGCGGCCGTGAAGGCCGCTTCGATCTCCTCAGGCGGGTGTCCGTCGAGCAGCTTCGCCGCCTCGAGCTCGGCGCGGCCCCGTCGCGCGGCGTCCTTCACGTGCGCGTGCTTCACGACGTGGGCGAAGCCCAGGATCATCGCCAGGACGCCGAAGCCGGCCGCCGCCCACAGCAGACGGCCGCGTCCGCCGAGGACCGTCAGCGCCAGCAGCACCGGCCAGACGTTGCCCCAGAGGATCATGAAGGAGTCCCACGCCGAGAGACCGCCGAGCTTGCGGTCGCGGTGCTGCAGCGCATGCCCCGCCAGCCGGGCCGCCCGTGCCACGTCGAAGAGCCGCCGTCCGTGATACGTCTCCGGCGACAGCTTGATGGCCGGCTCGTGGGCCGAGTAGAAGTCGTTCACCGCGAGCGAGGTCTCGTCCACGTCCACCTGCGGCACCTCGCCGCGCAGCAGCACGATGCGGGCCGCCTGCGCGCCGCTGACGCCACGGACCAGGAGCGCCCCTCCGTGCCGGCGCCGCAGGGAGAGCAGCCGACGCCAGGCCATCCAGGGAAGCAGCACGGCGAAGACGCCCCCCAGGCAGAGGATCAGCGCGATCTTGAATTGCAGCCCCGGCACATGCCCAAGGTGCGGCCCTTACGCCCGGGCATCAAGGCAGGAGGAGGCCCCCGCATGACGGGGATAAGGCCGGTTGGAATCTGCTCGGGATCAAAACCCGTCCGTTGACCGATGGCCCCGGCCGTGCGAAGATGCCCGCATGGACATCGAATCCGTCCGGAACCACCTCCTCGGCCTGCAGGACCGCATCTGCGGCCTGCTCGAGCAGGTCGACGGCAAGGCCCGCTACTTCTCCGACGAGTGGGTCCGGCCCGAGGGCGGAGGCGGACGCACCCGCGTCATCGCGGGAGGCGCGGTGATCGAGAAGGGCGGGGTGAACTTCTCCGACGTCCGCGGCAAGTCCCTGCCGCCTTCGGCGACCGCCTCGCGTCCCGAGCTGGCCGGACGATCCTTCCGGGCGATGGGCGTCTCCTGCGTCCACCATCCCCTGAACCCCTACTGCCCGACCTCGCACATGAACGTGCGCTTCTTCTCCACCGAAGGGCCCGATCCGGTCTGGTGGTTCGGCGGGGGCTTCGACCTCACGCCCTACTACGGCTTCGACGAGGACGCGGTCTCCTGGCACCGGGCGGCGCAGGCGGCGGCGGGTCCGCTCTACCCCAAGTTCAAGGCTTGGTGCGACGACTACTTCCTGCTCAAGCATCGCGGTGAGACCCGCGGGGTCGGCGGCATCTTCTTCGACGACTTCAACGCCGGCGGCTTCGACGCGGCCTTCGCCCTGACCCGTGCGGTCGGCGACGCCTATGCTCCGGCCTACGCGGAGATCGTCCGTCGCCGTAAGGACATGCCCTACGGCGAGCGCGAGAAGGAATGGCAGGAGATCCGCCGCGGCCGCTACGCCGAGTTCAATCTCGTCTTCGACCGCGGCACCATCTTCGGGCTGCAGTCCGGGGGGCGCACCGAGTCCATCCTCATGTCGCTCCCGCCCCGCGTCCAGTGGCGCTACGGCCACGTCCCCGCGGCCGGTTCGCCCGAGGAGCGACTAGTCTCGCATTATCTGAAACCGCAGGATTGGCTGAAGGCCTCCTGATGACTTCGCGCGAACGCTTCCTGGCCGCCCTGCGGCGCGCCCCGCACGACCGGACGCCCGTCTGGATCATGCGCCAGGCCGGCCGCTATCTGCCCGAATACCGCGCCCTCAAGGCCAAGTCGGACTTCCTGCACATGGTGCGGACCCCGGAGCTCGCGACCGAGGTGACCCTGCAGCCCCTGCGGCGATTCGCCCAGCTCGACGCGGCCATCCTGTTCAGCGACATCCTGGTCATCCCCGAGGCCCTTGGCGTCGGCTACCGCTTCCGCGACGAAGGAGGCATCGCCATGGAGCGTTCGCTCTCCTCCGCCTCCGATCTGGCGACCCTGCGTCGGGAGGGCGCCGCCGACCGGCTCGCGTACGTCTATGAGGCGCTCGCGCTCCTGCGTCGCGAGCTCGGCGACCGCAAGGCCCTGCTCGGCTTCGCGGGTTCGCCCTGGACGCTCGCGTGCTATCTCGTCGAAGGCGGCGGCTCCGAGGACTTCCCCCGCACCAAGGCGCTGGCAAAGTCGGACCCCGCCTTCATGCATCGCCTGCTCGGTCTGCTGGCCGAGGCCGTCGCGGAGTATCTCTCCCGGCAGCTGATGGCCGGGGCCGACGCCGTGCAGATCTTTGACAGCTGGGCGGCCGCGCTGGAGGGCGCGGATTACGAGGAGTTCTCCCTGCGCTACGTCCGGGCCGTCCTCGAGCGCCTGCCCAAGGAGGCCAAGGTCATCCTGTACGCCAAGGGCAAGTCGCCCGACGCCGCGGCCCTCGCCGCCACCGGCGTCCCCTGCCTCGGCGTCGACTGGACTATGCCGATCTCCCGCGTGCGCGCCCTCGCCGGCCGCCCGATCTGCCTGCAGGGCAACCTCGACCCCGTGCTCATG
>JBJTIX010000006.1:0-5376 GCA_046095205.1 Opitutia bacterium | reverse complement strand
AGCTCTGGCTGCGGAGCGCCGAGCTCTCGCCTGAATTCACCAGACGCCACGCGACTCAGAACCTCCCCGGACTCAGGTCGAGGTACTCCGCCGGAGCCGCGCGCAAGCTGTCCGCGGACCTCGACCGGAAGGGCGTCACCGCCGCGTCCGACCTGCTCAAGGAGGCGCTCGAGGCGGTCTCGGTGGGGAAGAACCTGGGCGTCCCCGAGGACGCCGGATGGGCCGCCCTGACGGCGACGGTCACGAAGCTCCGCACGGCGGCCGAACTCGACGTCCGACCCACGACGCTCATCGTCGGGACATGGGTGACGGCTGATTCGGGACCGAAGGGCCCGTCCCAGGCCGACTTCGAACTGCCGCCCGCCGGCGCCGACGCCTTCGCCGCCCTGATTAGCTCGGTCGGCATCACCAAGTCCAGGTCGGTCGACGTGCGCCTGCGCGTGGTGTCGCTCGAATCGTTCCATCGCAAGGACGCGACGCGCTTCATCGGCGGGGAGATCCGCAAGGGCGGAGAGGCCGACTGGATCGAGGCCACGCCGGAACCCGGCAGGCTGTCCTCCATCATGGTCGGAATCGGAGCCAAGGCCCGCAAGGTCACGCTGCAGTTCACCGACGGACGCGGCGGCGACCGCGACGCCAACCGTCTGCTGGAAGTCGAGCTGCCCGGCGGCGAACGCCGGGCCTTCGCGCTCATCGGCTCTCCGAAGGCGCTGCGACCGCTGGACCTCGGAACTTCCGCCCTCATCGCCGACCCGGACACGAAGGCGGTCCGCGCCGCGCCATGGGCGGAGAACGCGCTCAACGGATTCGTGCACGCGGCCGGCGGCGTCGGCCTCTACCCCTACGGGCATGAGTTTCCCGACCGCGACCTGCCCTCGGTGCGCGCCACGCGCTCACTGCTGGAGACGGACCTCATCAGGCTGGAGAGGGCCACGGGCCCGTCCGCGCCCAGCCAGGAGGAGGTCTCCCGCCGCCGACGGCTCCTCGAGGCCGGCGACACGGTCGGAGCCGGGGCTCCCTGGTCCTTGCGCGCGGTGGACGCCCGAGGACAGGCCGGTCCGGTCCTGCTGGAATTCCGCTGACCGTGTCCCCCGAACGTCTCATCGCACGGATCAGGCTCCAGCTGGAGCTGGGCACCCCCGACCTTGAATCACGTTCGCTCGCGGCCGAATACGCCTCGCTCTGCTCCCGGGTCCGGGAACGGCTGGAACAGTGTGCCACGCTCATCGGCGCAGGCGACGACCACGCCGCTTTCCAAGCGGCCGAGGCGGACCCCGACCTGCTGGGACTCTGCGCACACCTGAGCTTCTCCGACGCGGACCGCTGGCACGGATTCTGCCGCGAACACGGGCTGCCCGCCGGCTTCCCGCTCGACGACCGCCACCTGCTGGCGGTCGAGGGACTCTACGGACGCGCGATCGGCGAAAGCCACCCGCTTTACCGCGACTACCGCGACGCGATCCGCAGACGCGATGAGGAACGCGCCCTCGAGGTGCTGAGATCCATCGTCCGCATCAATCCCGACGACCCCAACGCCCGTCAGGAGCTATCCCGACTGTCCTCGAAATTCCTGCGCGAGTCCCTGGTGAAGGTGGCCGCGGCCTTCGCCGGAGGCAGGGAGTCCGAAGCGGCCGGACTGATGGACCGCATTGAACGCTTCGGCACCGGCGACCTGACGGGCGAGCCGCGCTGGGAAGAGGCCCTCGCCCGCCGGCAGGCCTGGCTGCGCCTGCGCGCCGCGGAACAGGCCGAAGCCCTGAGGCGCGAGATCGTCGAGGCGCGCCGGCGGGACGACTGGGAGACCTGCGCCACGGCCCTGCCCAGGCTGCGGGCGCTCGAACGTGACCACCGTCTGGAATCGCCGGGCGAGGAGATCGCCGAGGTCGAGGGCTGGGCCGGACGGCTCGCCGCCGAGGCGGCATCCGAGGCCTCCGCCCGCGCCGCGGTGCAGGAGCTCGAACAGGAGCTGGAGAAGCTCCGCGGGGACTCGGCCCGAGGCGGACACCCCGCCGCCCTCATCGCCCGTCTCGGAGCATGGATTGAACGCGCGTCAGCGCACGAGGACCGGCTGCCGGAAGGCATGGCCAGGGAGGCCCGCGCGCTCCGGCAGAGGGCGCGCGCCCGGCTCAGCCGCAGGTACACGCTGCTCCTGAGCGGCTGGGTCGCGGCCCTGCTCGTGATCGGCGCCGGCGCGGTCTGGTGGAACCAGCGACGCAGCGAGGAGATGCGCGAGGTGCAGAGCGTCCAGCAGGTGCGGGGCCTCATCGCGCGCTGGGACCACGCCGCCGCCGAGAAGGCCATCGCCACCCTGCCCGCGAACGAGGAGACCGCCGCGCTCCGACGCACGCTCGACCAGAACCGCCGCGCCGAATCCGCCATGCGCGAGGACGCCGCCTACCTGCGCGACGTGCTCCGCAAGGGCGTGCGCGCCGAGGAGGCCGCCAAAATCCTCGGCCGCCTGCGCGCCCACATGGAGAAGGTCGAGGCCGCCGGACCGTCCGCGCGCGAGGCCCTCGAGAAGGAGTTCCCCGACGGCAGCCGTCTCGCCGCCGAATGCTCGCGCGCGCTCGAACAGACCCGGGTGGAGCTCGCGGCCCAGGCCGCGGCCCTGAAGGCCGCCATCGGCGAGGGGGAGAACGCCACCGACCCGACCGCCGCCGTCAACGCCCTGGACCGGATGAAGGCCCTGCTGAAGGTGCTCACCGACGCGGGGGAGACGCGGCTCGACGCCTTCGCCGCCGAGGCCGACCGCGCTTCGGTCCGGCTGGCCGAAGAGCGCAAGGTCGTCGACATCCGCCGCACGCTCGACCAGTCCCCCGACCTGCGCGCCTACCTCGACGCCCTCGCGGCGGTGGTCAAGGCCCAGCCGCCGGACTCCGAGATCCGGCGCCGGGCGACGATCGTCCTCGAGGCGGCGCCGAAGATCGCCGAGCTGCCGCGCGCGGCCCTGGCCCCGAGGTTCGGGGCGATGTGGGACGCCGCCGCCACCGCGGACCCCACCGGCACCTTCATGCCGCCCACGCTGACCGAGGCCGAGTCCGTGACGCTCAAGCGCGTCGGCGACGACTCCACGACGCGGCGCCTGCGCAAGCTCAGCCACGTCTACATCGAATCCCGCGGACGTCGGCCGATGCGTCCGCTCGTCGTGGTCGGGGAGCCCATGACGCAGAAGAACACGATCAACAGCGGGACCGAATACATCACCACGGCCGACGAACTGACGCCCGAGGGCGCGATCGTCCGCGGGACCTGGCGACGGATCGAGTTCAACAACGACGTCAAGGTGGGCGACTTCCTGCCCGACGACGGTCCGGTCGCCGAGGCGACGCACTTCCGGCAGTTCGCGCGCCTGGTCGACGAGAACGGCCGGCCGACGGCCCCGGTGCTGCGCACCCTCGACCTGGTCCGTCGCTCCGACAAGGCGCCCGTCGAGCTGCGCGCCTGGCAGGCGCAGGAGCTGTTCAAGGTCGCGGCCATGCGGCCGGAGCTCTGGGGCCTCATCTTCTCGCCCTCGGCGCAGCGCGACGCCGAGAAGCTCCGCCGCGTGACGCAGAACGCGGTCTCGCAGCACGACTTCCTGGTCCGCGAACGCTGGGCCGCCGCGATGTCCGACCTCTCGCTCGCCCTGGTCCGCTCCGCCGGCCCCGACTACGCGAAGGAGGCGGCCTTCTGGCGCACGCTCACGGGCGCGCTCCGGGCCAAGCAGATGGTCTACGCGGGCCACGTGGCCTCCGACGGCCGGGCCTCGGTGCGCGAGAAGACTCCCGGCGAGGGGCTCTACGGCCTCTATCGCGACGGCAAGCCCGCCCTGCTCTTCCGGACCGACGCTCAGGGGCAGCCCGAACGCGTCGTCGACGCCGCACCCTACTCGCCGCTGCTGCGGATGCCTGGAACGGTCGAGGAGTCGGTCAAGGCCGCCGGCGGCGAAGAAATCCCCGCCCCGCCCGGGGGCTGGGAATCCATCCTTCAGGGCCGCGACATCTGAACGCATGCGAAACGACGGACTCCACAGACTCCGCTGGAAGGGCGCCGTGACGGGCCCGCACTCCGCGGGCGAGATCGCGGAGATGCTCCGATCGGGCGAGATCAGCCTGGCCCACGGCGTCGAATCGGACGGCCGCTGGATGACGGTGCGGGAGTTCCTCCGCGGCAGGGCCCCGGTGCGTGAAGCGGTCTCCGCACCCGTCGCGGTCAGCCGCGCCATCGCGGCGCCCGAGCTGGACGCCACGGCGGAGTCGCGCAGGGTCACGGACGATACGATCGAGCGCTCGGTGCGCGAAGGCTACCTCTGGTGCGGCTCGACGTTCCTCCTGCCTCCGGCCTTCGGACTCCTCGTCTGGTTCTGGGTGCTGGCGGTCCCCGAAACGCAGCCGCTCTCCCGCTTCGTGCTGCTCGCCTTCTGCGCGTTGCTCGGCTGCCTGCTGCCGGTCGCGATGGTCCGGCGCGTCGGGCTGGTGCTCGAACAGGAAGGGCTCGGCGAACTGCGGCTCGCCCAAGGACGTCTCTCGGTCATGCTTGCGGCGCTCGGACTGGCCTTCTGGCTCGTGATGTTCTGGTTCCTCAAGGGCGGCGCCTGACCGCTAAGGGCTTGACGGAAAGGCCCCGGGAAGGTGGACTGCGCACCCGGCCGAACGGTAGCGTAGCTCAGTTGGTTAGAGCGAGGGACTCATAAGCCCTAGGTCGGCGGTTCGATCCCGCCCGCTACCACCAGCCGGATGCTCAGCTCCCCAGCAGGGAGGAGACCGGCACGTCCAAGCCGTCCTTCCAGAGGGACTCCAGGGCGTAGTCACGCCGGACGTCCTCACGGAAGATGTGGAAGACGGCGTCGAAGGCGTCCACCACGGTCCAGCCGCTGTCCTTGTGGGACTCGACCCCGCGGGGGCGGGAGCCCGACTCCTCAAGGGTGCGCTCAAGCTCGATGCGGAGGGCGCGCAGGTGGGGCTCGGAATTGCCGGTCGCCACGACGAGCCAGTCGGTCACCGACGAGAGCTGCCCGAGGCGCAGGACGCGGATGGCCTCGGCCTTCTTGTCGTCCAGCGCGCGGACGGCGGCCACCACATGGGCGGGCGGGGTCGGCAGGGCGCGCGCGGGCGCCTTGGGCGCAGGCTTGGCCGGCTGCCTGGCGGGCTTACGGGCGGCGGGCTTGGTGACGGCCTTGCGGACGGGCTTCCGGGCGGCGGGCTTCTTCTTGGCGGGAGACATCTTCAGTCGCGGTAGTGACGGCGCTCCGCGATGTGTGCCGCCACGGCCGGGGGCAAGCCGTTTCGGGCGGGCGGCCCCTTGCGCAACGATTCGCGTATGGCGGTGGAGGACAGGGGCGTCTCGGCGGCCCGCAGGACGGTCACCCTTGCGATGCCGCGCAACGCGGCCGGGGGC
>JBJTIX010000005.1:0-22409 GCA_046095205.1 Opitutia bacterium | reverse complement strand
GAGGACTCCGCGGCCGTGACCGTGGACGAATGCTGGCAGCTCGTCGACGCCTCGGACAAATACCAGCGTCACTGCTCCATCCTGGAGAACTGCTGCTACGGCGAGGAGGAGCTCTTCGTCCTGCACATGGCGCGCCAAGGGCTCTTCGGCGACCTCAAGCACGCCGAGTGCGCCTACATCCACGACCTCGGCAAGGGCGTCCTCTGGTCGCTCGGCAGCGAGGGCGACTGGCGCCGCAACTACCACACGTTCATGGACGGCAACCTGTATCCGACCCACGGCCTCGGCCCGGTCGCGCAGTACCTGAACATCGGCCGCGGCGACGCCTTCAAGTTCGTGGTCTCGGTGTCCTCGCCCGAACTGAACCTCACCCAGTACCGCGACAAGGCCCAGCCCAACAAGGGCCGCCACAAGGACGAGAAGTACGTCTGCGGCGACATGAACACCTCGATCATCAAGACGCAGCTCGGGCGCACGATCATGATCCAGCACGACGTGGTCAGCCCCCGGCCCTACTCCCGCATCAACGGCCTCTGCGGCACCGAGGCGACGTTCTTCGGCTACCCCGCGCGACTCGCCATCGACGCCGGCAACAAGCACCCGCTCCTGGACCCCAAGAGAAGCGCAACAGCCACGAGTGGACCTACGAGAAGGAGAAGCTCTCGAAGTTCATGCAGGCGAACCGCCACCCGCTCGTGACCAAGGTCGGCGAGCTGGCCAAGAAGGTCGGCGGCCACGGCGGCATGGACTTCATCCTCAACTACCGGATGCTGGACTGCGTGCGCCAGGGCATCACGCCCGACATGACCGTCTACGACGCGGCGGACTGGTCCGCCATCCTCGAGCTCTCGGTGCGCTCGGTGAAGGACGGCAGCATGCCGGCGCAATGCCCGGACTTCACCCGCGGCGGCTGGAAGGACATCAAGCCCCTGGGCATCGTCTCCTGAACCCCGCGCAGGGCGCCCCTCAGGACCCGGCCATGCGGCCGGGTCTTCTGTTTGCGGTTTGCATGGTCCAGCCCGCGGGGATGAGATTCGGCCATGGGCAATCCCGCCTCGCTCAAATCCTGGACCGACGGACTCATCACCCGGTCCGGCGAGGAGACGGAGCGGGCGGCCGCGGCCTTCGCAGCGCTGCTGCCGGCGGACACCGTGCTGGCCCTTTCCGGGGACCTGGGCGCGGGCAAGACGACCTTCGTGCGCGGGCTGGCCCGCGGACTGGGCTACGGGGGCGACGTGACCAGCCCCTCCTTCTCGCTGCTCAACGTGCTCGAGGGCCGTCGGCGCCTCCTCCACGTCGACGCCTACCGGCTGAGCACGCCCGCGGCGTTCGACGGGCTGATGGTCTGGGACATGGCCGCTTCCCCCTGGAACCTCGTCGTGGAATGGCCCGAGAAGGTCGAGGGGCGGCTGCCCGCCGAGGCCTGGCGCATGGAGGCGACGGCGCTCCCCGACGGGACGCACCGTTACCGGCTCACCGCGGGACCCTGAGCCTCAGGAGTTCTTCTTGCGCTCGTTCTCCGTCAGCCAGCGCTTGCGGAGGCGGACGAAGTTCGGGGTCACCTCGACCAGCTCGTCGGCCTCGATGTACTCCAGGCAGTTCTCAAGCGACATCTGGCGGGGCGGCTTGATCTTGGCCAGGTCGTCCGAACCGGCGGCGCGGACGTTGGTCAGCTTCTTGTTGATGACGAGGTTGATGACCAGGTCGTTGTCCTTGCAGTGCTCGCCGACCACCTGGCCCTCGTAGATCTCGTCGGCGGGCTTCACGAAGAAGTCGCCGCGGTCGTACAGACGGTCGAGGGAGTAGGCCGTGACGGCGCCGGCTTCGCCGGAGATCATCACGCCGGCCGAGCGGCGCGGGGGCTCGCCCTTCACGGGCTCGTAGCCGAGCAGCGTGTGGTACATGACCGCCTCGCCGCGCGTCGTGGTGAGCATCAGCGTGCGCAGGCCGAAGAGGGAGCGGGACGGGATCTTGAACTCCATGTGGATCCAGCCGCTGGTGCCGGCCTTGGCGTCCATCGAGCGGAGCTCGCCGCGGCGGCCGAGGACGAGCGACATGACGTCGCTCTGGGATTCCTCGGGGCAGTCGACGGCCAGGGTCTCGACGGGCTCGCAGAGCACGCCGTCCACGGTCTTCATGATGACCTCGGGCTTGCCGACGGAGAGCTCGAAGCCCTCGCGGCGCATGGTCTCGATGAGCACGCCGAGGTGCATCAGGCCGCGGCCGGAGACCTTCCACGCGTCGGCGCCGGGCTCGCGCTCGACGCGGAGGGCGACGTTCTTCTCCAGCTCCTTGACGAGGCGCTCGCCGACCTGGCGGCCGGTGACGTACTTGCCGTCGCGTCCGGCGAAGGGGGAGTCGTTGACGCGGAAGGCCATCGTCACGGTGGGCTCGTCGACCTTGACGGGCGGCATCGGACGGGGGTTCTCCAGGTCGGTGACGGTCGCGCCGATCTCGACGTGGTCGAGGCCGATGACCGCGCAGATGTCGCCGGCGGAGACTTCCTGGGCCTTGGCGCGGCCGAGGGCCTCGAAAACCTCGACCTCGAGCACGCGCTGCTTGTGCTGGGTGCCGTCGCGGGTGGCCAGCATGACGGGCATGCCGGGCGAGATCTTGCCGGCCGTGACGCGGCCGACCGCGATGCGGCCGACGTAGTCGGAGTAGAGGATGGCGGTGACCATCAGCTGCAGCGGGTTGGAGAGGGCCTCGTCACGGGACTTGAAGCCGGCGGCGGCGCCGCGGGAGGATCCTACGGCGTAGGGGGCCGGGATGTGGTCGACGATGGCGTAGAAGAGCTCGATGAGGTCCTTGGGGCGGGACCCTTCCGCCGTCTTGGCGATGTCCGCGGTGCCCCACCCTTCGCGGCCGGAGGCGTCGAGGATGGGGACGTCCAGGGCGTATTCGGGCGCCTCGAGCGCGACGAGCAGGTCGAAGACCTCGTTGACCACGGCCTCGGGGCGGGCGGAGGGCTTGTCGATCTTGTTGACGACGACGATGGGCTTGAGGCCCAGCGCCAGGGCCTTGGAGAGCACGAAGCGCGTCTGCGGCATCGGGCCCTCGAAGGAGTCGACCACGAGCAGGCAGCCGTCGGCCATGTTGAGCACGCGTTCGACCTCGCCGCCGAAGTCGGCGTGACCGGGGGTGTCGATTAGGTTGATCTTGAACTCCTCGCCGCTGCGGGGGTCCTTCCAGCGGATGGCGCAGTTCTTGGCGGTGATGGTGATGCCGCGCTCGCGCTCGAGGTCGCCCGAGTCCATGATCAGCCCGTGCTGGCCGCCGGCCAGCTTGTCCAGGTCCTCGGTCCGGAACATGCCGGACTGGTAGAGGAGCCGGTCGGTCAGGGTCGTCTTGCCGTGGTCGACGTGGGCGATGACGGCAATGTTGCGCAGATTCATCGTAAAAACGTCCTACGCATAGCAAAACCCCCCCTTGTGCAAGGGGAATAAACGCCTGCCGAGGGTCCGGTTCAGGCCAGGCCGTCCCGGACCAGCAGGGCCTCGGGATCGAGGTCGCGGCCCATGAAGTCGCGGAAGAGCTTGGCGGCGGGCTCGGAATTGCCCCGGGACAGGATGCGGGACCTGAGTTCCCGGCCGGTCCTGGGATTGAGCACGCCCTCCTTCAGGAAGCGGGTGAAGGCGTCGGCCTCGAGCGCTTCGGCCCACTTGTAGGAATAGTAGCCTGCGGCGTAGCCGGTGGCGTCGGAGAAAAGATGGTTGAAGCGCCTGGCCATGGCGGGAAGGCGTCGGGTGGTGGGCGCCTGCCACTCCGCGAAGTCCGCGTTCCAGTGGTCGTCGAGGTCCCTGCCCTTCAGCTCCTCGGCCCGCAGGTGGAGGTCGAGGTCGAGCTTGGAGAAGGCCAGCTGGCGCATGCAGACGGAGGCCGACCGGAAATTGGACGCGGCGTCGAGCCGGGCGAAGAGGTCCTCCGGCAGCGGGGCGCCGGTCTCGTGGTGGCGGGCGAAGAGGTCTAGCGCCGCGCGCTCCCAACACCAGTTCTCGAGGATCTGCGAAGGGAGTTCGACGAAGTCCCAGGCGACGCGCACGCCGGAGAGCGACTCCACCTCGACCTCGCTGAGCACGTGGTGCAGGAGGTGTCCGAACTCGTGGAAGACCGTCGTGACCTCGTCGTGGGTGAGCAGCGCCTGGCCGCCGCCGACGGGCGGCGTGAAGTTGCCGCACATCAGGCCGAGGTGGGGCGCGAAGGACCCGTCCGGGCGCGGTCCGCCGGTACGCAGGAAGGTCATCCAGGCGCCGCCGCGCTTGGAGTCGCGCGGGAACCAGTCGGTGTAGAACGAGCCGAGATGACGGGTGCCGTCGCGCACCTCGTAGAAGCGGACCTCCGGATGCCAGACCGGCACGGGTTCGGCCTCGATGCGCGGCCCGGCCGCGCGGACGACCGTGCGCGCCCCGGTCTGCGGGTCCATATGAACCGTGTCGCGTCCCGCGACCTGGATGCCGAAGAGGTCGCCGAAGAGGCGGAACATGCCGCCGATGACGCCGTCGACGGGGAACCAAGGACGCAGGGCCTCGTCGTCGAAGCCGTGCGTCTCCTTGCGCATCCGCTCGGACCAGAGGGCGAACTCCCACGGGTGAAGGTGCCGCTTCGGCTCGCCGGTGCGGGCGGCGCGGAAGGCCTCGAGCTCCTCCGTCTCCTGACGGAACTTGGGACGGATCCGGCGCCCCAGATCCTCGATGAAGGCGAGGGCGCGGGCGCCGTTGCCGGCCATGCGCCGGGCCGTGGTGAAGTCCGCGAAGTGCTCCTTGCCCAGCAGCCGGGCCTTCTCGTGCCGCAGCGCGAGGATCTCACCGACGAGGGCGGTGTTGTCCCAGGGGGCCTTGAGCCCGACCTGGCCGAGCGCCTCCCAGCATTCGCGGCGGAGCGCGTCGTCCTCCGCGTATTCGAGCACCGGGAACACCGAAGGCGCGTGCAGCGTGAAGCGCCAGGCGTCGGGGCGGCCCTTGGACGCGGCCGACTGCCGGGCGGCGGCCAGCGAACTGGCGGGCAGGCCGCGCAGGCGGGACTCGTCGGCGATGAAGAGGTCCCAGGCGTTGGTGGAATCGAGGACGTTCTCGGAATACTTCTGCGTGCGCGCGGCGAGGTCGGCGTTGAGCGCGGCCAGGCGCTCCTTGCGGTCGGGCGGAAGATCGGCGCCGTTCTCCACGAAGTCCGCCACGGTCTCCTCGAGGAACCGGCGGCGCACGCCCCGGAGCGCGGCGGCCTCGGGCGTGCGGGAGTAGTCGCGGATGACGGACCAGACCTGCGGATCGAGGGTGAGCGAGGTGTAGAAAGCGGTGACCTCGGGGAGCAGCGCGTTGTGGGCCTTGCGCAGCGGCTCGGAGTTCATGACCGCGTCGAGGTGCGTGACGAGCCCCCAGGCCCGCGACAGGTCGCGCGTGGCGCGCTCGAACCCGAGGAGCACCTCGTCGTAGGTCAGGCGGGCGGGCGGAAGCGCCTTGAAGGCCTCGACGGCGGCGCGGGCGCGGCGCAGGGCCTCGCGGACGTCAGGTTCGACGTGCTCGGGACGGAGGCGGCCCCAGTCGAAGAGGAAGGCGTCGTCGAGAAAGGGATGCACGCCGACAGGATGGGCGGAGGTACCCGTTCCAGCAAGTTCGCAGGGGACTTGGGCGGGCGGAGCGGGAGCGGGCTTGCGGGAGACCCCCGGAACGCCCCATCCTGCGGCATGAAAGCCGAGGAGGCAGTGCCCGTGCAGGCCATCGAGGTCGTGCCCGTCAACACCGGGGCGGCCGTGTTCCTCGTCACCCCCCTCAAGACCATCGTCATCCAGGTGGACCTCGCCGTGGGCGAGGCGCTGCAGGCGTCGCTGGCCGGACGGGTCGCGGAGCGCCCCCAGTCGCACGACCTCATGCTCCACCTGCTGCTCGGCCTCGACGCCGCCGTCTCGCACGTGGCGGTGGTCAGCGTGAGCGACGGGGTCTTCTACGCGCGGGTGCTGCTGGCCCACGACGGTCCCGTGGCGCGCAAGGTCGCGGAAGTGGACGCCCGCCCGAGCGACGCGCTCGTGCTGGCGGTGAAGGCGAAGCGCCCGGTCTTCATCGCCCGGCCCGTGCTTGACGTCTGCGATGACATGTCGGCGCAGCTCGCACGGCTACGCAAGCAGGCGTGAGCGCCGCCCTGCCCCAGCCCGTCGCCGCGGGCACGCGACCTTCGGTCCTCGCCCCGATGCAGGACGTGACGACGACCGCGTTCATGCGCGTGATCGCGCGGCGCGGGGCCCCCGACTGGTTCGTGACCGAATACTTCCGCGTCCACGAGAGCTCGATGCCCGAGCGGCACATCGTCGATTCGGTGGTGAACCACGGCACGGGCCGCCCGGTCTTCGCGCAGCTCATTGGCGAGGACACGCCCCACATGCTCCGCACGGTGAAGGAGCTGCTGAAGCTCCCCGTGGCGGGCATCGACCTCAACATGGGCTGCCCGGCGCCAAAGGTCTACCGCAAGAACGTCGGCGGCGGCCTCCTGCGCGACCCGGCCAAGGTCGACGAACTGGTCGGCTCCCTGCGCCAGGCGATACCGGGCCTGTTCACGGTCAAGATGCGCATCGGCTTCGACGGCACGGAGCGCTTCGACGAGCTGCTGGCCATCCTCGCACGCCACCAGGTCGACCTCGTCACGGTCCACGGCCGCACGGTCAAGGGCCTCTACTGGTCCGAGGTCGACTACGCCGCCATCGCCCGCGCCGTGCGTGCGCTCCCCTGTCCCGTGGTCGCCAACGGCGACGTCGCCAGCGCGGCCAAGGCCACCCGGCTGCTGGCCGAGACCGGCGCGTACGGGATGATGATGGGACGCCACGCCATCCGGAACCCCTGGATCTTCACCCAGTGGCGCGACCTCCAGCTCGGTCGCACGCCGTTCCGCCCGACGCTGACCGACGTCCGCGCCTACGTGCAGGACCTCGCGGACGAATGCTGCGACCGGGCCATGACCTCCGAACAGCGCGCCGGACGGCTCAAGAAGTTCCTCAACTTCGTGGGTCTGGCCGTCGACGCGGACGGCGGGTTCCTCCACGAGATGCGCCGCTGCGCGACGATGGAGGAGCTGCTCGCCTGCTGCGATCGGCGCCTGCTCGGTCCGCACGCGGCCGAGCCCTATGCGGACGAGCCGTACCGCGGCCTGGTGGCGCGGCCGACGCGCGAGACGCAGCAGGGCTGCGAACTCTGATCAGCGACCGGCGGCGCGCAGGCGGCGTTCGCGGGCCAGGAGCAGGAGCAGCGGCCCGCCCACGACCAGCAGCGACCAGAGCCCGGCCGCGAGGGCGATGAAGGTGCCGAGGCCGCAATGGCAGGCCTGCTTGCGGCGCAGGACGTAATACCAGGGCAGGCAGAGCGCCAGGCCGACCGCGGAGCCCTTCACGGAGCGGCCGACGAAACGCTCGAGCGCATCGGGATCGCCCTGCGAGCGTCGGAGCAGGACGGGGATCCAGAAGGCCCACGACAGCGCCCAGAGCAGGAAGCCGCCGAGGATGCAGGACTGCGGGTTGAACTTCTGCGGATTGACCGAGGGCAGGTAGTAGGCGACGTCGACCAGCGCGAGTGCCGGCACCGCGACGACCAGACCGCCGATGACCGCGGCGAGCGCGACCCTCGGCAGCAGCGCCGAAGCGCCGGCCGGGGCGGTCGTGACCGGCAGCGGCACGCCGACCACGAGGCACTGCGCGAAGGCCAGCAGCCAGACCACCGCCGGCCAGACGAGGTCGAGGGCGGAATCGGCGGCCAAGTGCTCGGCGCCCAAGATGCGTTTGAGGTCGAGGGCGTTAGCATCCCAGAGCACGAGCGGGACCAGCAGCCAGAAGAGCACGTTGAAGAGATAGGCCAGCGGCAGGGAGAGCAGGAACGCTCGGATGACGGGGGGCATGGAGGGAGGATGCCGCAGGCCGACCCGGGTGACCACCCCAAACCCCCGCACCTTGACTCCCCGGAACTACCCGCAAAAATGAACCCATGATCAACCTCACGCCCGAAGCCGCCGCCCAGATCCGGGCCCTGCACGCCAAGCAGGACCCCGCCTCCCTGCTCCGCGTCCTCGTCGAGGCCGGCGGATGCTCCGGCTTCGAATACGGCATGTCCTTCGACGCCCGCAAGGAGGGCGACCTCGAGTTCGAGAGCCAGGGCGTCCGCCTGCTCATCGACCCCGCCAGCCACGCCTACCTGGACGGATCCACCGTGCACTTCGACGACGGCCTGCACGGCAAGGGCTTCGAGGTGCGCAATCCCAACGCCAGCAGCACCTGCGGCTGCGGCAAATCCTTCAGCTGAACATGCGAACCGCCCTGCCCCTCGCACTCCTCCTCGCCCTCGCCCTGACCGCCAAGGAACCCGCCAAGCCCGTGGAAACCGAGAACGAGAAAGTTCCTGCCGGCAAGGTCCGCGTGACCCTCGACGACGGCAAGGGCGGCGTGGCCAAGCCCACGGTGGTGGACAAGGTCGTGAAGAGCGACGTCGAGTGGCAGGCCATGCTGCCGCCCGAGACCTACCGCATCCTCCGCGCCAAAGGCACCGAGCGCCCCTTCTGCGGCACCCTGCTCGACAACAAGAAGCACGGCACCTACCACTGCGTCGGCTGCGAGCTGCCGCTCTTCTCCTCGGACTCCAAGTTCAACTCCGGCACCGGCTGGCCCAGCTTCTTCCGACCCGTCTCCAAGTACAACGTGGCCACCATCGACGATCGCAGCCACGGGATGGTGCGCACCGAAATCCTCTGCGCGCGCTGCGACGGACACCTCGGGCACGTCTTCGAGGATGGCCCTCCTCCCACCGGACTGCGCTACTGCCTGAACTCGGAATCCCTGAAGTTCAAGGAGCTCAAGACCCCGGCCAAATAGGCCTCAGCGCCGACGGGACCTGCCGGACGCACGCCTGGGAGCGGCCTTGCTGCGCCGTGCCGGCTTCTTGACGGCCTTCTTGGAGGACTTCTTGCGGGTCGGGCGAGCGGAGGACACCGGGAGCACGCCCTTCCTGACGGCCTTCCAGACGGTCTCCTTGAAGGCCTCGAGCCCCTCGCCGTCGTGGCAGGAGATGGCGAGGACGGGCGAGGAGACCTTGCGCGAGAAGTCCTGGAGGTTCGCGGCGGCGGAAGGCAGGTCCATCTTGTTGGCGACGACCAGCCGGGGCTTGGACGCCAGCACGGGCGAGTACAGCCTCAGTTCGCGCTCCAGCACCTTGAAGTCGGCGGACGGACGGCGCCCGTCGGAGCCCGCCATGTCGATGAGGAAGACGAGCAGCGAGCACCGTTCGATGTGGCGGAGGAACTGGTGGCCCAGGCCGCGGTTCTCGTGGGCGCCCTCGATGAGCCCCGGGATGTCGGCCATCACGACGCGGCCGTGCCGGTCGGGATACTCGATCACGCCGACGTTCACGTGCAGCGTCGTGAACGGGTACGGCGCGGTCTTGGGCCGGGCGGCGGTGATGAGATTGGTCAGGGTCGACTTGCCCGCGTTGGGGAAACCGACCAGGCCGATGTCGGCGATGGTCTTGAGCACGAAGCGGTAGTCGCCCTTCTCGCCGGGGTAGCCCGGCGTGCTGCGGCGCGGCGCCTGGTTGACCGAGCTCTTGAAGTTCATGTTGCCCAGGCCGCCCTTGCCGCCCGCGAGCAGGACGACCCTCTCACCGTGCTCGGTGACCTCGGCGACGAGACGGCCCGTGGCCTCCTCCATCACCTGCGTGCCCGGAGGGACGCGCAGCACGAGGTCGGTTCCGTCGGGACCGGCGCACTGCCGGCCCATGCCCGGCGTGCCGTTCTTGGCGGAACGGTGGGGCTGCCAGCGGTAGGTCTCGAGGTCGCCCTCGTTGCGGTCGCACAGCAGCACCACGTCGCCGCCCTTGCCGCCGTTGCCGCCGTCGGGGCCGCCCTTCGGGATGAACTTCTCCCGACGGAAGCTCACGCACCCGTGGCCGCCGTCGCCGGCGCGCAGGATGACCTTGGCCTCGTCGATGAACATGGCCCGAAAGTGGCGGACCCCGCGGCGTGGGTCGAGCCGTAAAGGGCGCTCAGCGCTCCAGCCCGCGGGAACGGCGGAGCCAGCGCTCCACGGGCGAGAAGAACGCGAGGTCGGCGAGGAAGCCGACCAGCATGATCACGCCCATCACCCCCAGCACCTGGTCCATGCGCAGCAGCTCGCGCCCCGCGTGGAGCAGGGAGCCGAGCCCGAAGCCGGAGAGGATGACCACGAAGATCTCGGCGGCCATGAGCGAGCGCCAGGCGAACGCCCAGCCCTGCTTCATGCCGCTGATGACGCCGGGCAGCGCGGCGGGGAAGATGACCTGCGACCAGAGGTGCAATCCGCCCGACCCCATCGTCTGCGCGGCGCGCAGGTAGAGCGGCTGGACGTTGAGCACCGACTCGCGGACCGCGACGACGACGGCCCAGAGGGTGCCCATCACCACCACGAAGACGACCGCGGGCTCCTCCGGACCGAACCAGAGCAGCGCGAGGGGCACCCAGCAGACGGAAGGCAGGGTCTGGAGGCCGAGCGCGACGAGACCGAGGGAGTCGTTGATCCAGCGCACGCGGGCGCAAAGCGCGCCGAGCGGCACGCCGAGGATCGCGCCGATCACGAAGCCGAGCGCCAGACGGCGCACGGTGACCCAGGTGGCGGAGAGGAGCTCGCCGCTCAGCAGGCCCTGCCAGGCCCACGCGAGCACGTGCGAGGGTGCGGGGAAGAAGAGCTCGTCGGCCCGGCCGGAGCGCACGGCCCACTCCCAGCCGCCGAGGATGACGGCCGCCAGCAGGATCGGGATGAAGGGACGGGGGAGTCTCATTCGACGTGTCCTCCCTTGAGGTGCGAGGAGAGGGATTCGGTGACGCGGGCGGCCAGGGCGGCCAGCGCGGGGTCGTTGATCCTCCGGGGGCGCGGAAGGTCGATCTCGAAGACCTCGCGGACGCGCCCCGGGTGGGGGGAGAGGAGCACGACGCGGTCGCCCAGGCACACCGCCTCGCGGATGTTGTGCGTGACGAGGACGATGGTCTTTCGCCGCTTGGTGAAGATGCCCTGCAGGTCACCGTAGAGCTGGTCGCGCGTGAGCGCGTCGAGGGCGGAGAAGGGCTCGTCCATCAGCAGCACGCGTGGATTGGGCGCGAGGGAGCGGGCCAGCGCGACCCGCTGACGCATGCCGCCGGAGAGTTCGTGCGGGCGGGCCTTCTCCTTGTCGCCCAGGCCGACAAGGTTGAGGTGGTAGCGGGCGGACTCCAGGCGCTCGGCGTCGGTCAGGTCCGGCTTGAGGCGGAGGCCGAACATGACGTTCTCGATGACGTTGAGCCAGGGGAACAGCGCGTCCTGCTGGAACATCACGAGCCGGTCGCGTCCCGGGCCGCGCACGGGCGAATCGACGAGACGGATGCCGCCCTCGTCGGGAAGCTCGAGGCCGGCGAGAAGCGAGAGCAGCGTGGACTTGCCGCAGCCGGAGGGACCGACCAGCACGAGGAACTCGCCCTCGCGCACGTCGATCGAGATGTCCTCGAGCGCGGTGACGCGGCCGGAGGCGCCGTCGAAGCGCTTCGTGACGTTGCGCAATGTGAGCGCGGCGGGCGGGGATCCGGGGGCGTCCATGGTCAGCGGGTCTAGGGCTCCTCCTGCAGGCGGGAAAGCAGCGAGGAAAGGGGGAAGGATTTGCGCAGCAGGCCGGAGGCGACCGCATCCTGCATCGAGCGGCCGAGGGCCTGCTCCAGGCGCAGCCGGCGGGCGGCGGGCTCTTCGGGCCGGTCGAGCCTGAGGCGGGCCAGGGCCTGCGTCAGGAGGTCGTCGGCGAGGGGAGCCGAACGCGTCTCGGCGGCCAAGCCGGCGGAGACCAGACGGCGATGCAGGGCGGCATCGTCCGTGAGACGGTCGCGCAGGGCCCAGTGCGAAAGCAGGAAGGCGCGGACATCCTCGCGGCGGGATTCAATCAGGCGATCCGTGCAGGCGAGGACGGTCACGACGGCTTCGGAGTCCTCGGCCACGATCCTTCCTCCGAATTCGGAGACAAGGCGCGAGGTCCAGGGCTCGACGGTCCACGCGGCGTCGATCTGACCGCGCCGGAAGAGCATGGTCATGTCGGGATTGGCGACGGGGATGACCTGCGCGTCTCCACCGGAGAGTGTGACCTTCAGGCCTCCCTGCCGGAGCCAGGCGCGGGCGGAGACGTCCTGGGTGTTGCCCAGCTGGGGCGTCGCGATCCTTCGACCTCTGAATTCGTCAGGTTTGCCGAGCGACAGACCCGGCCGTACGACGAGAGCGTTCGCACCGGAGGCGACCGGCGCGAGCATGCGCAGGGAACGGCCCTGGGTGCGGACATGGCCGTTGATGAGGGGCGACGCACCAACGTAGACGATGTCGACCGATCCGGTGAGAAGGGCCTCGACGGCGGAAGGGCCGGCATTGAAGGACCGCCACTCAATCGACGGACCGACGGAACCGTGGGCATGCCACTTCACCCCTTCGCGCTCGAGCTGCCGTGCGGCGATGGCCGGTGAATGCGTGAGGTTAGGGAAGAAACCCACCCTCAGGGGCTCCGCCTGGACATGACCCCACAGGACCATTAGGCCCAGGGTTAGAAGGTGGCGGAAGGAGGACCCCAAAGGAGCAGGGCTTAAAGTTGATAAGATTAGTAAGGATTAAAAGATAAGGCCCCTGCCCTAGCAAGCCTTATTTACCCCTCAAAAAGCGGTCAACTGGACCTCCAGATAGGCGAAATCGGTATCCTGCCTGCCCGTCTGAGCCCTTACGAACTCACCGCAAAGGAAGTGGGAGTACCCGAGGATGACCTGCACCTTCTGGTCGGGGGTCCATCGTATGCGGAAGTCGATCTCATCCCCGAGGTGGGTTCCGGAGGCCCCAGCGGGGTCGATCAGGCCGGCGCCATTGAATCGGTCGGTGGCGGATTGCAGCCAGTAGGAGGACCAGCCGACGTCGAAGCGCAGGACTTCGGACGGCCGCGCTTCCCAGCGCAGCTTGGGGGTGATGATGTTCTCGTTCACGACGTAGTCGCTGGCCGACCAGGGCCGTCCGAATCCGAAGAACTTCTCGAAGCGCCCCGCCACTCCGTCGGCGGCGTCCCCATCGCCCGTCGCATAACCGAAGAACAGGCCCACGCGGGAATCCCACGGATCTCGCGCACGCCATCCGGCCTCGGCCGTGAACGCATGGGCTCGCACCGAGAGCGGGCCGGAACGACCGGTCTGCACCGTCGCCGAGCAGTCGTAATCCCAGTCGGTGCCGACGATGTCTCCATAGACGCGGATGCCGGGCGAGTCGACGCGCCGTCCGCCGGGCGTCGCGTCGTCATCCAAGTGCAGCCAGTAGGGCTGTATGACGGACGAGGCGGAGGGGCTGAGCCGCCCGATGAGGGCATGCATGCGCTGCCCGGCGAGCGGGCGGTCGCGCGCATCCGGAATGCGCTCCAGCGGACGCACGGACAGCGCGTCGATCCGCCAGCTCCCCGCCCTGCCCTCCGCATATCCGTGCAGCCCGTCGAAGGTGTTGGCCGTATTGCGCCACTGGTTGTTGCCGATCAGGCGCCTGTCGAGGAACTCGAAGTTGTGGATGCCGTAGCGCAGGCCTGATTCGCCCGGGCCGCGCAGCTCGAGGTAGGCACGGATGAATTCGGCCTCGTTGACGTCGCGCCCGTCGGCGGGGTAGTCGCCGGCGGACTTGCGGGAATCCTGCACCTCGAAGGCGAACCGCAGCGGGTCGAGCGCCTGCTTCAGCCCGAAATAGGCCCGGATGCGGTGGAGCTGCGGCGCATCCATGCCCGCCGCAGGACGTCGCAGGTCGTCGTCGCGCGCCTCGAAGCGCCAGCGGTAATCCAGGCCGAAGTCGATCTTCCCTTCCGGGTCGACGGAGTTCGGCCGAACGTAGGCGGGCGGATCGGGATCAGGCCGGGTGGAGTAGGACCGCGCCGGGTGGAAAACTGCCTCCTCGCCCCGGGCCGTCACTGCGGCCAGGGCGGCCAACAGATGGCAGGCGGTTCGATGGAGGCGGACGATCGGCATGAACGTCCGTCGGGCGGACGGGGTGCATTCAAGCGCCGGACGGACGCATGCCAATTCGCATCGCACCGGCCCGGCCGGAACTCCCCGCCGCATCGGCCCTTTCAGGCCCCGAGCAGCGCCCTGCCCAGAGAAATGGCCGCGACGGCCGACCACAGCAGCGTGCGCCAGACGTGCGACCGCACGAGCTCGGCGACCGCCGGCGAATCAGGACCTTCGACCTGCATCCGGCGATGGCAGGGAACGGACCAGAAGGCGGTGACCGCCCACGCGGCCCCGACCAGTGCGGCCCCGGCCCAGGCCCCGCCGAGGAACAGACCATACGCATGGCCCGACATCTGGAGCAGCAGCAGCGGACCGACGATCCGGCCGACCCTTCGGGTATAGAGCTCATGGGCCTCGGCGAACCCCTCTTTGCGCCAGCGGGCGAAGTCAGGATAGGTGCAGAGCAGGATGAGCCAGGAGACCGCGGCCATCGCCGTATCGACGCAGGCGAGCCCTGTTTCCAGCAAATGAAAGTCCATGAGGGCGGAAGGAATCGGGTTTTGCCCTTTGCACAAAACGCCGACCCGTTAAAAAGACGCCATGCCCCGCCCCCTCCTCGGCCTCGTCGCAGCCCTTTCGATCTTCGCGTCCCTGACGGCGCAGCAGACGCAGCCCAACTTCGTCATCCTCTTCGCCGACGACCTCGGCATCAACGACCTCGGCTGCTTCGGTCGCAAGGACCAGCGCACCCCCAACCTCGACCGCCTGGCGTCCGAGGGCGCGCGCTTCACGCAGGCCTACGCGGCCGCCTCCGTCTGCTCGCCGTCCCGCGCCGCGCTCATGACCGGGCAGAGCCCCGCGCGGGTCAAGATCACCACCTTCCTGAACGGACGCTCCGACCGCGCCTCCCACCGTCTCCTCGCCGCCAAGATCAACCTCCAGCTGCCCGCCGAATCGAAGACGCTGGCCGAACTGCTCAAGCCGAAGGGCTACGCCACGGCCGCCGTGGGCAAGTGGCATCTGGGCGGCAAGGGACACCAGCCGACCGACCGAGGCTTCGACGAGTACTTCCCCGGCAAGGCGAACCCCGGGGCCGAATCCCCTCAGGGCGGCAAGGGCGAGGTCGCCCAGGCCGACTACGGCGTGAAGTTCATCGACCGCAACAAGGACAAGCCCTTCCTCCTGTACGTCGCGTTCGACAACCCGCACATCCCCCTCGCCGCGCCGGCCAAGGCCGTGGCCGAGAAGTCCGGCGCGTTCCATCCGACCTACGCGGCGCTCGTCGAATCCCTGGACACCGCCTGCGGTCGCATCATGGAGGCCCTGGAGCGCAACGGACTCTCCCGGAACACCTTCGTCGTGTTCGCATCCGACAACGGCGGCGTGCACATCTCGGAGCTGAAGGAGTCGCCCGCCACCTACAACGCGCCCTCGCGCGCGGGCAAGGGCTTCCTGTACGAGGGCGGCCTGCGCACCCCGCTCATCATCCGGTACCCGGCCCGCCTCACGCCCGGAGTCATCTCCGAGCCGGTCGTGCTGGGCGACCTGGTGCCCACGATCTGCTCCCTCGCGGGCGCCGCGGCCCCCGCCGTGCTCGACTTCAACGACCTCTCCCCCGTCCTGTTCGAGCGCAAGGCCATGCCCCGTCCCCTCTACTGGCATCAGCCCCATTACATGAACCAGGGCGGACGCCCCGGCGGAGTCGTGCGCGAGGGGGACTGGAAGCTCATCGAGCACTACGAGGACGGCTCGCTGGAGCTCTTCGACCTCTCCAAGGACCCTTCCGAGACCAAGGATCTCGCGGCCCAGGAGCCGGCCCGCGTCGCCGCGATGCGGGGCAAGCTGGAGGCGTGGCGCCGCTCGGTGGGCGCGGAAGGCATGCGCGCCAACCCCGACTTCGACCGCGCCGCGTGGGAGAACTGCTTCGTGCGCACCGACGTCACGCGCCTGCAGGCGAAGCCGACCTCCGAGGCCATGCGCGCGGACCTGGCGGGCTGGCGCAAAGCGATGGACGACGCCGCCAAGACGGGCGGGAACACCCTGATCCATCTCGAAGCGCGGGACGCCAAAGTCGCCGGCGAAAAGCTCAAGTATGAGGAGCCGCCGCACAAGGACACGCTCGGCTTCTGGGTGAACGTCGCCGACACCGCGTCATGGACCTTCAGCGCCCCCCAGGCCGGCAACTACCGCGTCACCGTCCTGCAGGGCTGCGGCAAGGGCCAGGGCGGCTCGCTCGTGGCCCTGGACTGCGGCTCTTCGTCGCTGGAGTTCACCGTCGAGGAGACCGGACACTTCCAGCGCTTCATCCCGCGCGAGGTCGGCAGGCTGACCCTGGCGGCGGGCGAGACCACGCTCAAGGTGCGCCCGCTGAAGAAGGCCAAGGGCGCCGTGATGGACCTGCGCCGGGTGATGCTCGAGCGCGTCGACTGATCAGAGTCCGGCGAGGATGCCCCGGAGCTCCGCTTCGGGCTCCTCATGCCCCTGCGCCACCGCCAGACGGAGCGCGTCCTCAAGCGCGTCGCGCGCCTCCGCCTTGCGACCGAGGGCGAGGAGCGCCTTGCCGAGCAGGATGCGCGGAGCCATCCAGTCGGCCTTGGATTCCGAGGCGACCCGCAGGTGCGTGACCGCGTCGGCGGGAGCCGATTCCGCCAGCAGGGCCTGCCCGAGGGAGAAACGGAACAGCGGGTTGGAAGGGTCGGCCTCCACGCGGGGCCTGAAGATGTCCGACCGACGGCTCATTTCTTTCGGCGCGACGGCTTCGCCTTGGCGGCCGCGGATTTGGCGGCGGGCCCGGCGCCGGCGGCCGGCGGCGAATCGGGTCGGGCCGGACGCGCGGGATGCCGGAAGATGATGACCGAGAGCCCGGGCAGGCGCACCTCGATGGAGTGCTGACGTCCGTGCGAAGGGATCGGCCGCGAATCGATCCCGCCGAGATTGCCCGCGCCGCCGCCCGCATAATGGGCCGAGTCCGTGTTGACGGCCTCCTCCCACCTTCCGGCGGCCGGCACGCCCAGACGGTAGGTGCGCTCCACCGGCGTGAAGTTGCCCGCCACCACCCAGTGCGTGCCGTGGCCGTGGCGGTCGAAGGCCAGGACGCTGGACTCGCGGTCGTCGGGCTCGATCCAGGAGAAGCCGCCCGACCCGCCGTCCTCCGCGGCGACGTCGGCGTCGCCCACGTAGAGCCGGTTGAGGTCGGCGACCAGGCGCTGCAGCCCCGCGTGGAGCGGATGCTGCAGCAGGTGCCAGTCGAGCGAGGCGTCGTGCTTCCATTCCGCGAACTGGCCGAACTCCGAGCCCATGAAGAGCGTCTTCTTGCCCGGCCAGGCCCACTGCAGCGCCAGCAGGCAGCGGAGGTCGGCGGCCTTGCGCGCATCGTCCGCCCCGCCCATCTTGTTGATGAGCGAGCCCTTCCCGTGGACGACCTCGTCGTGCGAGAAGGCCTGCATGAAGGATTCCGACCACTGGTAGAGCATCCCGAAAGTCAGCTTGTCGTGGTGATGCCTGCGGAAGAGCGGGTCCTGCCGGAAGTAGTGCAGCGAGTCGTGCATCCACCCCATGTTCCACTTGAAGTCGAAGCCCAGGCCCCCTTCGGCGACCGAGCGCGTGACCCCGGCGAAGGAGGTCGACTCCTCGGCCACCGTGACCGCGCCGGGATGGTAAAGGTGCACCAGCGAGTTGAAGTGGCGGAGGAACTCGATGGCCTCGATGTTCTCGCGTCCGCCGTGACGGTTCGGGATCCATTCGCCCGCCTTGCGCGAATAGTCGAGGTAGAGCATCGAGGCGACCGCGTCGACCCTCAGCCCGTCGACATGGAAGCGGTCGAGCCAGGACAGGGCCGAGGCCGTGAGGAACCCGCGCACCTCGTGCCGCCCGTAGTTGAAGATCAGCGTGCCCCAGTCCTGATGCTCGCCGAGGCGCGGGTCGGCGTGCTCGTAGAGGTGCGTGCCGTCGAAGCGGGCCAGCGCGAAGAAGTCGCGCGGGAAGTGGGCGGGCACCCAGTCGATGATGACGCCGATGCCGGCGCGGTGCAGCGCGTCGACCATCGCCATGAAGTCCAGCGGCGATCCGAACCGCTGCGTGGGCGCGAAGAAGCCCGTGACCTGGTAGCCCCAGGAGCCGTCGAACGGGTGCTCCGTCGGCGGCATCAGCTCGACGTGCGTGACGCCCATCTGCCGGCAGTAGGCGGCGAGCTGGTCGCCGAGCTCGCGGTAGCCGAGCGTGCGCCCGCCCTCCTCCGGCACGCGGCGCCAGGAGCCGAGATGCACCTCGTAGACCGACATCGGACGTCGGCGGAGGTCGCCGCGCGCGCGGGAGGCCATCCACTCGGCGTCGGACCAGACGAAGCCCGACAGGTCGGTGACGATCGCGGCGTGGTTCGGGGACGGCTCGAAGTGGAGCGCGTAAGGGTCGGTCTTGAGGAACGGCGTCGGATCGTGCGGGCCGATCACCTCGTACTTGTAGCGGGCGCCGGCGCGGAGGCCGGGGATGAACAGCTCCCACACGCCCGAGGACCCCAGCCGGCGCATCGGGTGCGCGCGGCCGTTCCAGTAGTTGTGGTCGCCGACGACCGAGACGCGCCGGGCGCTGGGGGCCCAGACCGCGAAGGCCACGCCCTGCACGCCGTCCATCTCCCTCAGGTGCGAGCCGAGCCGGTGGTGCACCCCGTGGTCGTCGCCCTTGCCGATCAGGTAGAGATGCTCCTCCGAGATCGTGGGCAGAAAGCGGTAAGGGTCCTGGAACTCGTGGGTGGCCCCGTCCGGATAGAGCGCGCGCAGCGAGTACGCGCAGGGAGGCTCCGAGGGAAGGCGCCCCTCGAACACGTCGGTCGACTCAAGCCGGGCCAGCCGCAGGGGCGGGACGCCCGGGCGGAGCACCTCGCAACCCGAGGCGCCGGGGAGCAGGGCCCGGACGACCGAGCCCCCCGCGGGGGCGCGGTGCAGCCCCAGCAGACGGTGGGGGTCAGCTTCCGTGCCGTCGGCCAGGCCGGCCAGTTCCGCGGGACGGAGAAGCATGCCGCCAGATTCCACGGCAGCGGCGCATCCGCAAGCGCTCATTGCCCGAAAAAAACTTGAGGCAGGGGCAGGACCCTCAACGCTCCGAGGATGCCCCGAAAGCGCCTCCGGTCCCTTGCGGCCCTCCTCGTGACGGCGGCGGTCGTCCACGGGCAGCCCGTCCCTCCCCAGGGAGCGCCGCACATCGAGGGCGACGAACCGACCTACTCTGAAAACGGCAAGGTTCTCACCGTCAGGAACGCCGTGGTCCGATCCGGCACCACGTCCCTCTGGGCGAAAATGGTCAGGGCCGACCTGGCCAACGGCATCATTCATGCCGAAGGGGACGTCATCTACTCCGGCGGCGACCTGCGCATCTTCAGCGAGACGATCGACATCGACCGACGCAAGGACCTGATCGTCGCGCGCAAGGTCCGCTTCGGACGGGCTCCCGTGCACTTCACCGCCGAGGAACTGACCATCCGCGGGGAGGACCGCTCCATGCGCGGCCTGCGCGCGTGGTTCAACGAGCCGCACCCCGACGGCATGCACCTGCGCGTCCAGGAGCTGGACTACGTCGCCAAGACCGACCGCGCCAGCCTCGGCTCCGCCACCGGATACGTCGCCGGCGTGCCCTTCGCGCACCTGCCGGGCTACTCCCAGAAAGGCCTGCGCGAATTCCCCTACGACATCTTCCTGCGCACCGGGTCGAACAACGTCCAGGGACGCTTCCTCCGCTCCACCGTGCTGGCGCGGCAGAGCGACAGCCTGTGGGCCGGACCCGTCCTCGACTACTACGACGAATCCGGAGTGCTCTACGGGCCCGCCCTCCGTTACGACACCGACAAGTCGCGCACCGGCAGGGGCTGGCTGGCCGAGATCGAGGGCGGCTTCCTCGACGACCGCTCCACCCTGCCCACCGACTACTACGGCCGGCCGATCGGTTCCGACCGTCACTTCTTCTACGGCGACATCGTGGGCAGGACCGAGGGCGGAGTCGACGTGGCCGGCCAGCTCTACGCCACCAGCGACCCCCTGATGCTGCGCGACATGCGGCCCAACCTCGTCAATCGGTCGGGCCGTCCGCGCGCGAACCTCGAGGCGACCGCGCAGTTCGACTCCGGCTACGCCTCCGCGGGCCTGGTCGCGAAAGTGGACGACTACCAGGACGTCGTGCAGAAGCTGCCCGAGCTGCGCCTGGACATGCCCACCGCCGCCTTCGGCGCCAACGGCCTGCAGAGCCGATCCTTCCTCACCTTCGCGTACCTGACCGAGCGACCCTCGACCGAACTGCCCCTGCCCGCCTACCAGCAGCAGACCCTCCACAACGGCTCCTGGAGTTCCGCCCGCATCGACGGCTACTACGGCCTCGCGTATCCCGTGCACAGCGGAGACTGGCTGACCTTCCGTCCCGTCGTCGGCGCAAGGCTGACCTCGTGGACCGAGGGGCTGAACGGCACCGGCGCCGCCTCCAAGGCCATCGGTCAGGTCGGCTTCGACCTTGAGACGCTCCTCACCGGCCAGTGGGACACGCGGTCGGAGGGATGGAAAGTGGACGGACTGCGCCACACCATGCGGCCCTTCGTGCAGTACCGCGCCATGCCGGGGGCGGACCGGGAGCTCGGCACCGCGCCGCCGGCGGAACGGGCCGTGGCGGTCAACATCCTCGAGGAGCTGGACCTGGCCGACCGCCTGGACTCCGCCACCACCCGCGACACCCAGTCCATGCGCATGGGCGTGCGGAACACCCTGGCCACGCGCGCCGACAACGGCGGCACGCGGGACCTGCTGCGAGCCGACTTCTTCACCGACTGGAGGGACGGCCCCACCGCCGACGAGGACGGCCGCGGCGACCTGCATGCGCGCCTGCGCTGGACCCCTGCGGACTGGCTCGCCTTCGACTCCATCCAGCGCCTGCCCAACGGGGGCGGATCGCCGCTCGAATCCATCCAGAGCGTGAGGGTCAAGTCGGGCGACCTCTGGTCCGCCGAGGTCAACTGGATCGAGTTCGGGCGCTTCGACCCGACCCGCCAGCTGGCCGCCAACGCCACCGTGCGGCTCAACTCGGTCTTCAGCCTTTCCGGCACCACCCTCTACGACGCCCGCGCGGGACGTAACATCGGCCAATGGCTCCGCCTGCAGCAGACCGTCGGCAACACCTGGATGATCGAATACGGACTCGAGCGCATCTCGGACCCCCGGGATCCCCGAAATCTTGGCTTCTACATCGAGTTCCGGCTGTTCAGATTCTGACCCGTGGCCGACGAACCCGCCGAGACCTCCATTCCTGACGACGGCATCCTGCCGCCGGCGGACCTGCCGATCCGCCTGGACGTCTTTGAGGGCCCGCTGGACCTGCTGCTCTTCCTGATACGCAAGAACGAGGTCGACATCTACGACATCCCCATCGAGACGGTCACGCGTCAGTACCTCGAGATCCTCCGGACCCAGGAGAAGGGCAACCTGGAGCTGGCCGGAGACTTCTTCGTGATGGCGGCGACGCTGATGTACATCAAGAGCCGCATGCTCCTGCCGGCCGAGAGCCGCCCCGAGGAGGACGTCACGGTCGGGGACGAGGGACAGGATCCGCGCTGGTCGCTCGTCCAGCAGCTGATCCAGTACAAGCGCGTCAAGGAGACCGCCGCCATCCTCCGGGGCCTGATCGACGACCGCCTCGGCCTGCTCTCCCGCGTGGTCAACCAGCCCCAGGGAGAGGACGCGGTCGTCCGCCCGGTCGCGCCCACGGACCGCATCGAGCTCTGGAACACCTTCAACCTTGTCCTGAGGAGGCTCGCCGAGCGCATCCAGCCCGGCGACATCACCCAGGAGACCGTCACCGTCTCCGACCGGATGGAGGTCATCCTCGAAAGACTTAAGACCGAGGAGTCCTTCTCCTTCACCGCCCTGCTGCCCGAGAAGCCGACCGTGGCGATGCTGGTGGCCACCTTCCTGGCCTGCCTGGAACTGGCCAGGCTTGGCCGGCTCAGCCTGGCCCAGGACGAGAGCTTCGCCGAGATTTCCTGCCGTCGCTCGGAGGAGACCGGCGCCCCGCATGCCGGCGAGGCAGCGGACGGCGGCTCAGAATTCGACAATCCCGCCCCCGGGAACTGAGGTGGCGGCTTGATAGCCGCGCCATCCGTCCCAGACTGGAGCCATGGCCCGCAAGACGCGCCAAAAGAACCACCTGCTCGGGCTCGGGCTTGATGCCAAGGACGGCCACAAGCGCATCACCTCCGGACAAGGTTTCAACCTGATCGGCGGGTCGCAGGAGACCCACGAGAAGATGGCCGAAACCGTGATCAAGACCACCGAGGACCTCGGCCGCAAGGGACGCTCCCTGACCGATGCGGATCCACGGGAGGTCATCGACCTTCTGCGCAAGCACGGCGAGGACCGCTGAGGCCTCACTGTCTGTTTGACTCAAAAGCCGCGCAGGACTTGATTGTCCCCCTT
>JBJTIX010000004.1:0-1342 GCA_046095205.1 Opitutia bacterium | reverse complement strand
CCGGAGCCGACTACGTCATCAGCGTCGACGGAAGGACGACCTTCGATCCCTGGGCGCGCCGTCTCGCCTCGACGGGCGACGGCCGGCTGGGCGTCGTCAGCGGCGCCGCCGACCTCGAGGACCTCGACGACGGCTTCGTCGCTCCGGCCCCCGAGGACCTCGTGCTCCTCGAGGCCCACGTCCGCGACCTGCTCGGCCTCGCCGGAGCGGGCCCGACGGCGGGCTTCGCCGAACTGGCCGCCTGGATCCGTACCGACGGCGCCTACCTGCGCTCGCTCGGCATCAACGGCCTCGAACTGCTCCCCTGCACCGACTACGAGCGCGGCGGCAGGGAGGAGTACCATTGGGGCTACATGCCCGTGACCGCGTTCGCTCCCGCGACCGCCTACGCCCCCGCGGGCTCGCCCGACTCCGCCGCCTCCGACGCCTTCCGCGAGCTCGTGCGGGAGTGCCATCGCGCGGGGCTGGCGGTGATCATGGACCTCGTGCTCAACCACTTCGGCTCCCCCAACGCCCTCGCCGAGGTCGACCGCGACTATTATTTCCGGACCGATCCGTCCGGCGCGCTGACCAACTGGAGCGGTTGCGGCAACGACGTGCGCGCGGAGGGTCCGCTGTTCCGCCGTCTGGCCCTCGCCTCGGTGGAGCACTGGACCGGGCCCCTCGGCTGCGACGGCGTGAGGCTCGACCTGGCCGAGCTGCTCGGCACGCCGCTGCTGCGCGAGATCGAGGAGGTCATGCGGCTCCGGAGGCCCGGCAAGATCCTCATCGCCGAGCCCTGGAGCTTCCGCGGCCATGTCGCGCGCGAGCTGGACGCCACGTCGTGGACCAGCTGGGACGACGCGTTCCGCGAGTTCCTGCCCGCCTACGTGCGCGGACGCGCCCGCGCCGCCGATCTGCTCCACAACGTCGCGGGATGCGGCATCCGGCCCTCCGCCCGCCTGCGTTACGCGCAGTCGCACGACGACATGGCGTGGATCGACCGCATCACCACGCGTGACGGCTCCGACGGCTCCGATCCCTCGCCGGAGGACGTCCTCCGCACGCGCATGATGCACGCCGCGCTGCTCTGCTCCGCGGGCGTGCCCATGCTTTCGGCCGGCCAGGACGTCCTGCACAGCAAGCGGGGCGTCTCCAACACCTGGCGGCGCGGCGACCTCAACCGGATGGACCCCGCCCGGCTGGAGCGCTTCCGTTCCGAGCATGAATTCGTCGCGTCCTTGGTGCGCTTCCGGCTCTCCGCGGCCGGCAGGGGTCTCCGGCCCCGAGCGGCCGTGACCCCGAGCTGGATGCGTGTCACCCATCAGCCGGGAGGCGAGGCCTTCGCGGCCGTGCTCAATTC
>JBJTIX010000003.1:0-2237 GCA_046095205.1 Opitutia bacterium | reverse complement strand
GGCGGCCAGGATCCGGTTCTCCGCCCGGAGCGGAACGAGGTCGGCGATGGTGCCCAGCGCGGCCAAGTCGAGGTAGTCTTTTACGGCGATGACGGAGCCGCGCGAATCCCCCTCCAGCCGGAGCACCTTCAGCACCCCGTGGATCAGCTTGAAGACAAGTCCGGCCGTGCAGAGCGACTGCCAGGGCGCGTCGACGGGGTCGTTCACGCGGGGGTTGACCAGCGTGCAGGCCGCGCGCGTCTCCTTGGCGACGTGGTGATCGACCACGAGCACGTCGACGCCCGCGGAGCGGAGCCGGTCCACCTCCGCGGCGGAGTTCGTGCCGCAGTCGAGTGCGATGAAGAGCGAGGGGCGCGCCTCGGCCAGCGCGCGTTCGAGCGCGGCCATCGAGAGCCCGTAGCCCTCCTCCAGCCGCCGCGGCACGAAGGCCTCGGGCGCGGAGCCCAGGCGGCGCAGGAAATGCACGAGCATCGCCGTGCTGGAGACCCCGTCGACGTCGTAGTCGCCCAGCACCGCGATGCGTTCGCCCTCGCGGCAGGCCCGGACGATGCGTTCCGCCGCCTCGCGCAGGCCGCCGACCGCGAACGGGTCGGAGACATGGGCGAGCTGGGGACGGAGGTGACGCTCGGCCTCCGCCTCGTCGGCGAAGGCGCGCGCGAGGGCGTGGGCGAGCGGTTCACTCACCCCCAGGGCGGCCGCGATACGGCGTGCGAGGCCGTCATCGGCGGCCCGGTGCGACCAGGCTGCCATGCGGGAAAGCCCTCAGGCCTCCTTGTCGGAGCCCGCCTGCCACGCGTAGGTGCGGGGCAGTTCGGCGGCCTCGACCCCCTTGCGCTCGCCGCGGTGCCACCAGTAGAAAACGGGGCTGGCGATGAAGATGGACGAGAACGTGCCGATGAGGACGCCGTAGGTGAAGACCTCGCCGTAGAGACGCACGTCCCCGGCGCCGAAGGCCCAGAGGGCCACCGAGCAGAGGAAGACCGTCGCGGCGGTGAGCACCGTGCGGGACAGGGTGCGGTTGATGGCGAAGTGGACGCAGTCGGCCAGCGGACGGCCGGGATTGGCCTCGAGCTCCTCCCGGATGCGGTCGAACACGACGATGGTGTCGTTGATCGAGTAGCCGATGATGAGCAGCACCGTCGCGATCATCGTCGCGCTGAACTGTCCGCCGAGGAGGACGAAGATGCCGATGGTGAGCAGCACGTCGTGCAGCGTGGCGACCATCGCGGCGAAGCCGAAGCCGGCCTCGAAGCGGAGCGCGACGTAGACGCCGATGCCGAGCAGCGCGAGCGTGACGGCCCAGAGGGCCTCCGTGCGCATGGCGTCGCTGACCGAGCCGCCGACCGCCTCGCGCGAGAGCATGAGCTTCTCCGGGGCCTGGCCGCGGTCGCGCAGGATGTCGGGGTACTTGGCGGCGAGACCTTCGGCGATCCGGCGCACGTTGGCGAACTCGCCCTTGCTGCGGTCCTCGGTGAGCGAGGTCTCGATGCGGAGCGTGCGGTCGCCCCCGCCGACGGGGGTCTGCACGGTGGCGGTCGTGTCGGGCAGGCCGGCCTCGGAGGCCACGGCCAGCACCCGCGCGGTGTCGACCTGCACGCCCTGGGCGAGCGCCACGACGGTCGATTCGCCGCCGCGGAAGTCCTTGCCGAAGGCCTCCTTGCCGCGGACGCCGAGCGCGACGAGACCGGCGGCGATGAGGAGCCAGGAGGCGGAGAACGCGCCCTTGGCGTAGCGGAGGAACGGGATGGCGGCGTCGGGGCGGAAGACCGGCAGGCCGAAGAGCTTGGTCAGGACCCCGCGCGAGATGGCCATCTCCTGCAGGCCGCGGCAGGTCACCAGCGACGTGAAGAGCGTGGTGAAGATGCCGATGGCGAGCGTGATGCCGAAGCCGCGGATGGCGCCCGTGCCCATGAAGACGAGGATGAGCGCGGTCAGGAGCGTCGTCAGGTTGGCGTCGACGATGGTGAGCGTGGCGCGCTCGTAGCCCTCCTTGAGGGCCATCGCCCGGTCCTTGCCGAGGGCGGTCTCCTCGCGCACGCGCTCGAAGATCAGGATGTTGGCGTCGACCGCCATGCCGAGCGTGAGGACCAGCGCGGCCACGCCCGGGAGCGTGATGGTGGCGTCGAAGTAGGCCAGCGCCCCGAGGATCATCAGCAGGTTGAGCACCATGCCGACCACGGCGATGAAGCCGCCCCAGAGGTAGAAGCCGACCATGAAGAGGATGACCAGGCCGACCG
>JBJTIX010000002.1:0-1332 GCA_046095205.1 Opitutia bacterium | reverse complement strand
GCTTCGGATCCGCGCCGTAGCAGCCGGCGCTGCCGTAGCCATAGTCGTCGGCGAGGATGACGATGATGTTGGGGCGGTCGGCGGCGGATACCGTGAGCGCGAGGAGGAGGGGAAGCAGGAGGCGCATGAGATTACTTTCCTTCAGCGGCCCAGCGCTTCATCTGCGCAATGTTGCGTTCGACCTCGGGGTTGCCCTTGGCGACGTAGACTTTCATGTCGCTGTCATACATGGCCACGGATTCGGGGGCCGGATCCTTGGTCGCGATGAGCTTTGCGTCGAGGCGCTGGCGGTGCTCGGCCAGCACGGCGGCATAGGCCGGGTCTTCCGCCAGGTTGCGGACCTGCCAGCGGTCGGAGGCCAGTTCGTAGAGTTCTTCGCGCGGGCGGGTGGGGCTGAAGAGCAGTTTCTCGCTGAGGTCGGACAGTTGGCCCGCGGCGTGCAGTTCGCGCAGGCGTTGGACAATCGCCTTGCCGTCCTTGTAGGCGCAGGGCTGCAGATGCGGACGCTCCGGGTGATAGTTGCGGACGTAGATGAACTTGTCCGTGCGCAGGCTGCGGATCTTCTCCGTGGTCTCGTCGCATCGGTCCCGGGCGGAGAAAGCCTCTCCGCGCTGAGCGTAATTCGGCGCCAGGATGTCCTTGCCTTGCATCCAGCTCGGGACGCCGAGGCCGGCCGCGGCGAGCGAGAAGGCGGCGAGGTCGATTTGCTCGACGAGATCGGAGCGGAGCTGGCCGGCGGCGACGCCGGGGCCGCGGATCACGAGCGGGACATGCGCGCCTTCTTCGTAAAGGAACTGCTTGCCGCGGGCATGGCTGATGCCGTGGTCGGTCATGAAGACGATCAGCGTATTCGCCAGCTGGCCTTCCTTTTCGAGCCGGGCGAGCACGCGGCCGACATGGACGTCGGTCAGTCGAACCGCGTCGAGGTAGTCAGCCCAATCCTGGAGCAGGACGGGGTCGCGCGGATAGTAAGGGGGCAGGGTGACCTTCGTCGGGTCGGTACCGGCGCCGAGCTCACGCTTCACGCGTTCGCGAAACTGGGCCCGGGCGGCGTCCGCTCCCTCGCGCAGTTTGCCGCCGTGCAGCTGCACCTGCATGAAGAAAGGCTGGCCTGGATTACGGCCCGCCCAGTCATGCGAGTCGTAGATGGCCGGATCCCATTCGAAGTTGTAGTCCGTCTTGCCTAGGCGATTGCCTGCGCCGGCCTTGGCCTTCTTACCTTTGCCGACACCGAAGGGCAGGCCACGGAAGTCGAGGTCAGGCAGACCGCTGCCGATGCAGGGATCGGAGCCGCGCGGGTGGAAGAGCTTCGGCGTGTGCGTGCCGTCCTGG
>JBJTIX010000001.1:0-1903 GCA_046095205.1 Opitutia bacterium | reverse complement strand
GGCTGGGAGGCCAGCTACAACCTCGTCGCCCCGGAGAAGGGCGACAAGGTCGACCTGGTCGGCTGGGTCACCATGCGCAACCACAGCGGATCGGCCTTCGACGGCGCCACGGTCAAGCTGATGGCGGGTGACGTCAACCGCGTGCAGAGCACGATGACGAGCTATAACCGCCGGCTCCGCGAGGAATCCTTCGCGGCCTCGAAGTCCGCCGCGGTCGTCACGGAGAAGTCCTTCGACGAGTTCCACCTCTATTCCTTGGCGAACCCGGTCAGTTTCCGCGACAAGGAGACCAAGCAGGTCGAGTTCGTGCGCGCCACGGGCGTGAAGGCCGAACGGATCTACGTCTACGAGGGGCGGTCCTGGAGCTACTGGGGCCAGCCGGGCGGACCGACCAAGGTGCAGGTCTACCGCGAGCTGATGAACACGGAGGCCAACGGGCTCGGCATGCCGCTGCCGAAGGGGAAGTTCCGCTTCTACGCCCAGGACGAAGACCGCCGGCTTGAGTTCGTGGGCGAGAACCAGATCGACCACACCGCCCGCAATGAGCGCATCCGCGTGCTGACCGGCAACAGCTTCGACTTGGTCGGAGAGCGCCGTCAGCTTGACCTCAAGCGCAACGGCAGCCGCGTGGTCAGCGAGGCCTACGAAGTCAAGGTGCGCAACCGCAAGAAGGAGCCGGTCGATATCCGCGTGGTCGAGCACATCGCGCCGTGGACCGACTGGACCGTGAGCGAGAACGCCGTGCCCTTCGAGAAGCTCGCCTCCCACCGCATTGAGTTCCGCGTGCCGCTCAAGCCGGACGAGGAGCGGGTCATCACCTACCGCGTGAACTACAACTGGTAATGCTTTCCACCATGCGCCTCCTCCCCCTGCTCCTCGTCGCGTCGTCCCTCCAGGCAGGCCCCGCGCTCACGGTCTACAACGGCGGCTACGCGGTCGTCCGCGATACGCTCCCCGTCTCGGTCCGCGAGGGCGTGACCTCGGTCTCCTACTCTGGCGCCACCGCCCAGGTGGAGCCCGACAGCGTCATCCTCCGCGATTCCGCGGGCAAGGCCGCCTTCCGCATCCTGGAGCAGTCCTACCGCAATGACGCGGTCTCCCAGGCCATGCTGCTCTCCCTCTTCGAGGGCAGGGAGCTGGACTTCGTCCGGCGCAGTTCCAACCGCCCCGACGAGGTCGTGCGCGGCAAGGTCGTCCGCAGCGGCCACGTGCCCGGCGGCGGCTCGGTCCAGCCGATCATCGAGGTCGACGGCAAGCTGCGGTTCTCCCTGCCGGGCGAGCCCGTCTTCCCTTCGCTCGGCGACGGCAGCATCCTGCGTCCGACCCTGACCTGGCGCATCCAGTCCGCTTCCGACGCCAAGTTCGACGCCGAAGTGGCCTACCTCTCCAACGGCTTCTCGTGGGAGGCCAGCTACAACCTCGTGGCTCCCGAGAAGGGGGACACCGTCGACGTGGTCGGCTGGGTGACGATGCGCAATCACAGCGGCACGACCTTCCAGGACGCCAACGTGAAGCTGATGGCGGGCGACGTGAACCGTGTGGAGCCGATGGGGCGCGCCATGGGCATGGGGGGCGCAATGCCGATGGCGGCTATGGCCGACGCCGCCAGGCCGGTCGTGACGGAGAAGTCCTTTGACGAGTTCCATCTCTACACCCTGGCCAACCCCGTCACGCTGCGCGACCAGGAGACGAAGCAGGTCGAGTTCGTGCGCGCGACGGGCGTGAAGGCCGAAAGGGTCTACGTCTACGAGGGCCGTTGCCAGGAGTTCTACGGGGAGACCCCGCCCGACGCCAACAAGGTGCAGGTCTACCGCGAGCTGATGAACACCGAGGCCAACGGTCTCGGCATGCCGCTGCCGAAGGGGAAGTTCCGCTTCTACGCCCAGGATGACGACCGCCGCAT